>JAUWTR010000053.1 GCA_030614645.1 Candidatus Aminicenantota bacterium | reverse complement strand
TTATCATAAACAAAAGTGGTTTAGCTGAGTGACTTATATATTTCATGTTTGCCAGGAAGATATTTCCCTGGGCTTTTAAGGAAACACGCATGTTGTCCGGGAACAAACGCATTTCCAGGAGATGGGCTTTAATTTTGTTTTTTGTCCTTTTTATGCCCTCCTGGTTTGATGTATATCGGAATACCAGAAGCATTAAAAAACCGGTCAAGAGCGATATAAAGATCATTCCAATCCAGGGGTTCATACTCTGAAAAGGCAGGAAAAGAATGTCGAATATTTTATTTATGATTGAATTGAAGGTCCACATTTTTAGTTGTGTTTATGAGATATATCCCAGGCCCTTTAATTTTTTCTTTACTTCTTCTTCAGAATCAGCTCCATCTAACTGGGTGATCTCTTTTTCCAGGCAATGGGATATGAATTCTTCCGCAGAAGTGTAGCCTGAGATTTCTGCATATTTTTTTACCTTTTCCAAAAGGTTTTTATCTAATTTGACTTTTGCTTTGCCCATTTTCTTCTCCTAAAAATTATATTATTGGTCTTCCGGTCATATTTTGAGGTGTATTAATACCAAAGATTTTTAGAATTGTCGGTGCCATATCATAAAGTGCGGGGAACTGGGTGTTTATCTTGCGATTCATGAAAAATATACCGGGTACAATATCAGGGGCAACACAGTGGTCACCGCTCCATTTTGCAGTGTTGTCCTCAACTATTTCCTTTGGGATCCTGCCAAGAGGTGATGACCAGGAGATTCTATATCCCATATTAAAGCCTAAGATAATATCAGGGGCCTGGTCAACACAAGGGCCGGAATAAATATCTTTAGCGACATAAGCTCGATAAATAGCTCTTTTTCCGGTTTTAGGATCTTTATAGTTTTCAAGTTTTTTGGCAATTTCCCGGATAAGGTTTTCTTTTTCAGCTCCTGTTGCTACGATTCCTTCTGATTCTCTGCCTTTTTCGTTGATGTAGAGGCCGTTTAAACCATATGCATATGCTTTGGACCTTGACCAGTCTGTATTGAGAAACAGGTTGCTCTCTCCCTGTCTGCGCTTATTGATAAGACTGTGATAACCATTTTCCAGAAGCCAGGTATTGGCATTGAAAGCGCGGTGAAAAGGCGAGAATCCATGGTCAGATATAACCATGATGATGGTGTTTTTATCCGCTATCTTTAAAGCTTTATCCAGTATCTTATCAGCTTCTATGTAAATGTTCTGAATTGTATCTTTATATTCAGAAGCTAAGGAAGAGTCATAGAAGGGATTATCCTTATCAATATACCGCCAGAACATATGTTGCCGCTGGTCTGTATTGGAAAGATAATAGAAAAGTACGCCGGAGTTGAAACGCGCTAACTCGTAGTCGAACATTTTTAAGCGTTCTTCAAGGACCATGTCATCCTGCTCTAAAAATTCCCTGTCATCCAGAATTTCATTGTTCAGAGCTTTGAAGTCTCCAGGGAGGCCTTGGGTATAAAAAGAGCCGAATTTTTCTTCAAGTTCTTTATCATAGTTATCGGGAGTGGAGATGGGTAATGCTGGATCTCCGGGATCGATATTTATTGGCGAGATATATAGTTTAAATTCAGGCCTGATCTGTTTGAGGTAAAATTTACAGATTCCACTTACACTTTGAGTGGGGATCAGATTAAAATTGAGTTTTTTCCAGGAGCTCCATTCTCCTTCCTTAAGAATGAATTCTTGATCTTGGATAGCGATTTTAGCTACCGGATTAACCGGGTCCACAAATACCTTAAAGTCTATAGATGTTTCAGGTTCATCCTTTTTAAAAGTATTGATAGGGCCGGAAAGCTTTGATTCCACGCGGTTTCCTATGACATAGACTTCGTGTATTCTACCTCCGCCGATATCTTGATCGATTTTTGAGGATTCGGTTGTATAGTAATTAAAAATGCCATAAGAGCCGAGCATATCAGGGGTATTCATTCCGGAAATAGTTCTCTGTTTGGTTGGAACAGGAGGGTAATTAGATGGAATTTTAAAAACAGTAGCGGGGATGTCATATTCTTCTAAAATTTGCCAGAATGCTTTTCCCTTGCGCAGGTTTGTTACCTTCCCTCCGGATAGAGGGAATTTATAGTTTCCTAAAGATAATGTCTTTCCGGACTGAGAGCTTTCTGTAGCTGAGAAAATTGGGATATAGTTCTCGGGGTCTCTGTGGGTGAAATCATAGATCCCATGTCCTCCGGCATTCATTCCAGTAGTAAAGTTTGACCAGGCGACAGGGCTCTGGGGGGGGGTACTGGTCCGCAAGGCGGTGAAAATTCCCTGACTTTGAAGTTTCCGGAATGCAGGAAGCTTTCCTTCATCCATCCATGCTTTCACAAGCCTATGGTCCATTCCATCGAATCCAAGGATTATGATCTTTTGGGGAGTTTCGGTTTTTCCGAAAACTCGGGTTACCATATTCGAGCTTCCGCTAAGAGCCAGGAAAGAACCGGCTGTAACACCCATTTTTAAGAAATCACGGCGATTTATATAAGACATTTTTAGTTACCTTTTATTTGATTTTTGGTTTTTTCTGGACTGTTTTCCTGCCTTAGCAATGACTGTCCATCCATATGATCAGGAACTTTAAGGCCGAAAAGTTCCATGGCTGTAGGGGCTATGTCAACAATAGAAGGCGATTTTGTGTTTATATGGTGATTACAGAAAAAGATACCAGGGACCAGCTTAGGATCGATACAGTGGTCGCCGCTCCACGCCTTGGTATTGTCTTCGAAAATGGTTGAATTAACCTTGCCGGATACTGAATCCCATGATACCCGGTAACCTTCGTTGTATCCGACAATAAAATCCGGGCAGTTTTCCTTGTAAGGGCCAGGGGGAATTTCATCTCTATCGTAGAGGTAGTTAATTGCTACAGTGTTGTTGTTTCCATCGTCCATAAGACCGCTTAACCTCTGTTTTAGTTCTGTTTTCAGAGCGCTTGTTTCTTCTCCGGGAGATACTATACCCTGTGACTCCCGGCCTTTTTGGTTGATATAGATTCCGCCAAGCCCCAGGCCGTAAGCTTTGGTACTGGTCCAGTCAACATCCTTAAACCATTCTCCACTTTTGGTTTTGCCGTCTTTAAGGCTTAGGTAGCCATTACGATAAAACCAGGAATTCAGATTGACACCTCTGCGGAATTGTTTAAAGCCGTGGTCAGACATTATCACCAGACTGCTGTTTTTGCTTAATTTATCTATGACCTTCCCTACCAGTTTATCCATATTCATATAGAGTTCTTCTATGGTTTTTGCGCTTTTTTTATTCTGGCCAAGCTTGAGTGCCGGGTGTTTTTTGTCAAGGTAACGGAAGAACATATGTTGAATACTATCAGTAACCTGAAACCAGCAGGCAACAACTCCTTTTTTGGTTTTGTCCAGTGCATTAAAAAGCATATCTTCTGATTCTTTATGATTATCATAAGCTAACTTGATAAAAGTATCTTCATCAAGGATGCACTCATTTAAAGCCCAGGTGTCATCTGCTTCACCCAGGGTTGTGAAGCTGCCTAGGAGTTTAGCTATATATACTGAATAAATAAAGGGATGGGAGATAGGGAGAGCCGGTTTTTCAGGGTCGATATTGAGCGGGCTAAGGTACATCTTAAAGTTAGGAGAGATCTCAGATATATAAATACGGCAGATGGCCCTGACCTTAATGCCTAATCCGGGACGGAAAGTTATTTTTACCCAATCAGATAAGGTTTTTTCTTTAAGAATAAATTTTTTGCCTGATATATTTATGTTAGCTGTTTTATTAGTGCTATCCAGAGTGATTTTCAACGGCAGTTTCAATTCTTCATCTTTTTTAAGCAGGGAATTTTCCGGTCCGGAAATATATGTTTCGATTTTATTATCAGAAATTATTACGGGGATAATAACTCCGCCTTCATCGATTTTTGCTTTTTCTTTTTCAGAAGTATAAAAAGTAAAAGTGCCTTGGCTGCCTTTGAGATCAGGAGCGCACATTCCTGATATAAGATGTCCTTTAAATTTCTCCGGAGGAAAGGTTACTGGTATTCTTAATATCGTGCTGAATATTCCTGCATCACCAAGAAATTTCCAGAATGGAATACTTCTTCGCATACCTTTAATAACAGGTTTAGAAAGAGGTATTTTATATTTTCCCAAAGGAAGAAATTTTTTTGGATTTCCTATCCAGGCGGAAGAAAGGTCAGGTAGATAATTTTTAGGGTTTCGGCTGAGAAAATCAAAAATATTATGTTTGCAGGGATGAGAACCGGTCATAAAAGATGACCAGGCGACTGGTGAAATAGCTGGTGTAGTTGTTTTTAGATGGGCATAAGTCCCTTCTTTTTTTAAACGGGATAAGTTCGGAAGTTTTCCTTCTGCCATAAATTTCTCAACCAAAGTTGGTTCCATACCGTCTAATCCTACGATCACCAATTGGTCGACTCGGCTTTTTTTATAGGCCTTCTGTCCGCGTATCAATTTCACTAGGAGCCTGAAAGGCCATGAAAGGAAGGAAAAAACCGCCAGGATAAAAGTAAGAAAAAGAACCAGGAAGGAAGAAAGAAAAGCAAAGCCGGCACCCGGGCCGACATAAGCATCCAAAGGAGACGCTAATGCAAAGAAGCATATAAAAAGCAAAGTAATAAAAAAGATTTTGATTTTAGTTTTCATAGGACTCATTCGAAATTTTTTGTGATGATGGCAGCCAGGTCAGAGATGCAAAGTTTTTGGCCAAAATTTTGTTTTGCCCAAAAGAAAGCTTCATCCCAGGTGTGCATGCCTTGAAGATTCGACCGGCCAAAGATCTCTTTTTTCTTGACCGAACCCTTCATATCAAATCCGTGGTTAGCAACCGCAATAAGGTCTGGGCCGGATGATACCCAGGGCCCGGAATATATGATATCGGAGTCAAAGATTTCCTTTATGACTTCTTTTTCCTGATATTTGAGTTGTATTAGCTTGCTAGTGATCTCCTGTTTAAGAGCTGCTTTCTCTGATTCTTTGACGCAACCGAGTGGAAATTTGTCTTGAAGATGCAGATAGATACGGTTAGGGTCCATGGCAAAGGCCCGGCTATCCGGAGATATCTCATCCAATCCCTTTGGCTCAGGGGATTTGAATTTAAGATAACCTTCTTTTTCCAGCCAGGCATTCAAATAGACTTCCTGCTCTATTCCTGTAAAACCATGGTCCGAAAGAAGGAAAAGGCCTTCTTCATCTCCGGTAAGTTTACGATAAGAATTTAGAATTTTACCAATCAGTATATCGACCTGGTGATAATAATCTAAAAAGTTTTGGTGGTTGGGGTGGGTATTATCTTGATAAGCATTCCAGAGGAAATGCTGGAGGCGGTCTGTTCCTGTAATGACCAATTCAAAGTAATCCCAGTCTTTATTCCAGAGTAAATCAAAAGCTTTTTCCCTGCTGTTTAATGTATTGATTAGTTCTTTCCAGAGAAGGTCATGGTCTTCTCGGCATTTGAAAGTGTCAATATCGATTTCATAGTTGATTTTTTCTAATGCAGGTTTTAAAGACATTGGATAAATAGCTTTTGAGAGTTCTATAGCAACAAATCCGGATATTAGAATTCCGTTGATTTTGCGGGCCGGGTAGGTCGATGGCTGATTTATTACCACGCATTTTTTATTTTTCTGGGCCAGGTCGTCCCATAGAGTAGGTGTTTTTAGGTCTAGATAATTCGGAAACCGAAGTTTATATGATTTTTTTTTAAAGTCTGTAAAACCGAAGATTCCATGGGTTCCGGAATTTGTGCCGGTCATAAAGTCAGTCCAGCTTACAGATGATATTTCTGGTAGGCTGGCTTTCATCTTATGTAAATGGCCAGATTTGATGAGCTCAGCAAAGTTTGGTATTACTCCATTTTCGGCAAGGTCAAGGAGAAGCGGGTAGGGAACTCCATCGAGTCCGATAACACACACTCTTCTTTTATTTTTTTTCCTAAATAATCGCATGGATTCCTTCTATATCCGTAAGTAGGTAATTATAAATATAACCCTTAAAATGTCAAACCAATATTTTGTTTGAATTCAAAGTGATTTCTACTCTGCTTCTGCTATAAAGTAGTCAGAAACGTTGATATCATATTTGTTTGGTTCAAGAGTTTTGGAGATATTTCTTTTATAAGATTTTGTTTGATCGTCGATTTCAGAAAGGTCCGCGATTTTCCCATCGATCTTGTTCCCTTTTTCATCGGTGATAAGTTTGATTTTTGGTCTGTGAAAATTTACTGCTTCAGCACTGTTTTCATATACAATTCCGATTTCAGCCGTGTTCAGCAAAACCAGAGTGCCCACTGGATATGTGCCCATCATATTGACAAATACTTTGAGAATAAGTGGATTAAATTCTTTCCCGCTTAACTCCAGCATAAGGTTAAGAGCTTGTTCCCGGGAAAAATCTTTCTTCCTGTAAAGTCTTTTGGTAGTGATTGCATCAAAAAAGTCTGTTATTTTCACCATCTTACTAAAAAGGTTGATATTATTCTTTTTTTTATATTTTGGGTATCCGGAATCATCCTCACGTGTATGGTGCTCCATTGTTACATTAAGAGCTTGTAAGGGAAGATGACTGAATTCTTTCATCTGAATCAACATTTCTGCTCCATAGTGAGGGTGAAGCTGGATGGTGTCTCGCTCTTTTTTATCAAGTTTCCCTGGTTTTAAGAGGATATTTTTTGGTATTTTAAGCTTTCCGAGGTCATGAAAGAATGCACTGAGGCCTAGATCGATTAATTCATTTCTATCGAGCCCCATTTTCTTTCCCAGAGCAATGGAGAGAATACAGACATTTACTGAGTGATTGAGGGTATATTCATCAAAATTTTTTATATTTGTCAATCCGAATAAAAAAGATTCATTGTCGGAAATATGATTGAATATCGCTTGCATCAGTCTTTTAGTTGTAGTCAAAGAAATATGTTTTTCCTCTTGCTTTTCAAACATTTCTTTGAGATGGGTCATACTAAGGAAAAATATTTTTTTTGAGGCTTTATCTTTGTTCTCTGTTTTTTCAAAAGCCGGGATATTATTTACATGGATATTATTTATATTACTCTCTTTGAGCCTATCCAGGAATGCTTGAAATGGATTATCAGGGGAAAGATTTTTTTCTGCTAAAAGGAGGATGAAACGGATCAATTCATTTTCCGTCACGTCAGGTAGGAAAAGCAGCTCGCCTACATCTTTTTTCTGAAGTTCTGAATAAATAAATTTAAAAAGATAATAATTGGAAAAGCTGAATTTTAGATTCATATTATTAAATAAAAGGCTGTTTTGTCTAAGGATAAAGGCTGATTCTCCCTGAATATTATGGATGTTTTGGATATGATTATGCAGAAGTTTTATCTGGCGAAGGAAAATTCGATTATTGGGCTCATAGATCTTTGACATACGGAAGGCGCGGTTGATATGGTGGATAATATCAATAGCCGTTTTAAGGACTTTCCTTTCATCGTTGTTTTCTTGCATCTTGTTAAGCTTTCCTACATGCTTCTCTGATTTTTTTATTACGGCTATTTCTATTAATCTTTAAAGTGTTTTCTGCCTCGGGAGTCGTCATTTTTTTTATGGCAGATACTGCATATAGACTAGTATTTACGATTTCTTTTTTTGAAAACATTCCTGCCTTTTTTATTACTGATGTCAGAGCGCTGAAGGCATCGATATCTTTTGTTCTGCACAGGAAGTCGATAAGAGCTATTTTTTCAGGCCAGTATTTTTTATAAAATTCTTTACCCTGGACTGATTGGATTATCGATGTGATGATTGATTTATTATCAGAATGAAGGTTTTTTATTGCTGCCGTACGAAGCTCTTCATCTGTCCCTGTAAGATAAGCTAATAATATTTTTTCAGCGGTTCTAGTGTGGAATTTACCAAGTGTGTTAATAGCCGCGGTTTGGATACTTATATTTTCAAATCCACAGAAGCTGGCAAGGTGCTTAACAGCTTCTTTATCCTGGATTTCTCCAAGAACAGAGATTATTTCTTTTGTTAAT
>JAUWTR010000260.1 GCA_030614645.1 Candidatus Aminicenantota bacterium | reverse complement strand
TGCCAATACTTTTACTGCTTCTTTGTACATAAGTTCCGGGCCGGGGGATAATTCTTGACCGCTGCGGCTTCCCGAAAAAGGCTGTAGCACGATGCTGACTTTTTGTTTATCCACATTTTTACTTAAGGAAAAAATTGCAATTACTAACAAACAAAACGAGGTGATTAGAATAGTCTTTAATCCTGACATTTTTCATCTCCCTGTAAATAAGATTCAACATTTATTTTATTATCTCAGTTTGCAGATAATTAGGCAAAGAAGAGACAGTTTAAAAAAATCATTTGTTTTTAAGTCATTAATTTTATAAATTAAATCAATGTATCTTAACTTGAATAATTCCTCAAAGGAGGAAAAAATGAAAAAAGCACATATTTCCTTATTTCTGGCAATTTTTCTGATCTTATTTGCCGGACTTGTTCCGTGTTCCTTTGCTGAGGATAACCCAAAACTTCTGTGCAAGGAAACTTTTATGGAGATGGAGTCGATCAGCAGTGCAGGCATTTCTCCCGATGGTATGTACATACTGTTTTCCCGCAGCTGGGTTGACAAGATAAATGACCGTTACCGCAGCAACCTCTGGCTTGTAGATATCGACGGCACCCGCGCCCGTGAGCTTACTCACGGCAATTGGAAGGACTCTTCTCCAGTCTGGTCTCCCGACGGTAAAAAGATAGCCTTTCTCTCCGACCGTGACAAAACCACCCAGGTTCATGTGATGTGGCTGGATACCCGGGAAGTAGCCCAGCTTACTCATGTAGAGCGCACTCCGGGAGGATTAAAGTGGTCCCCGGATGGAAAATGGCTGGCATTTACTTCATTTGTTCCGGATACCAAGCCGATTTTGCCTATTAAGATGGTTAAGCAACCCAAAGGCGCCAAGTGGGCAAAAGGAGCTGTGATAGTTGATCGCTTAAGCTGGGCAAGAGATGGCCGAGGCCCTGTGCCTAAGGGATACAGTCATATATATGTAATCGATGCCGAGTTAGGCGGGACTCCCCGGCAGTTAACGTCAGGTGATTATTCCCACTCAGATCCCCAGTGGTCGGCGGACGGGAAAAAGATCTATTTCAGTGCTATCCGCAAACCTGAGGCCGAATATCTAAGAGGTGATTCCGAAATATATTCTGTTGACCTTGATACCTTAGAGATCAAGACTCTGACCGAGCGCAAGGGCCCGGATCGGGGCGCTCGAATCTCTCCAAACGGAAAATGGATCGCTTATACAGGATATGATGATAAAAACTTCACCAGCACTCTCTCAAGCCTATATCTTATGAACTTAAGCGGAGGAAAAAAACGTCTCCTGGCCGGTAAGCTCCCTAACTCTCCCTCAGGTATTACCTGGGCTGCAGACAACTCAGGCGTTTATTACCTGATGCAGGAAAAGGGAGTGTCCAACCTGTATTTTGTGCCCTTAAAAGGAAAAATATCAAAAATAACAAAAGGCAACCATTATTTGTCCGGACTCTCGATCGCAGTCAGCGGCCAGGTTGCCACTACGCTTTCCACTTTTTACCGGCCCGGCAATTTGGTGACCTTTAACCTGAATAATCCAGGTGAGATAAAAGAACTGGTTGATGTGAATTCTGACATCTTAGCCGGAGTCAAACTGGGCAAGGCTGAGGAAATGTGGTTTAAATCTCCGGATGGACTTGACCTGCAGGGATGGCTCATTAAACCGGCTGAATTCGAAGCCGGCAAAAAGTATCCCCTCCTGCTCTGGATCCACGGCGGACCCTGGGCCATGTATTCTGTGCGTTTTAACTGGGCTTGGCAGAATTTTGCTGCTAAAGGTTTTGCGGTTCTTTTTATGAACCCACGGGGTAGCACTGGGTACGGCCAGGATTTTGTCAATGGGATCCAGTTTTCCTACCCGGGAAAAGACCTGGATGACCTGATGGCAGGTGTTGATACTGCTATAGCCAAAGGATTCATTGATACAGACAACCTATTTGTCTGCGGCGGTAGCGGTGGAGGAGTGCTTACTGCCTGGATTGTAGGTCATACCAATAGATTTACAGCAGCAGTATCTATGCGTCCGGTAATAAATTGGCATTCCTTTGTGGGCAATACAGATGGAGCAAGCTGGTACAGGCAGTTTAAAAAATATCCCTGGGAAGATCCCATGGAATATGCGGTGCGTTCTCCTTTACACTATGTAAATAATGTTACTACTCCCACTATGGTCATGACAGGGGAGGCGGACCTTAGAACCCCGATGCCCCAGAGCGAGGAATACTACCGTGCTTTAAAGAAGTTGAAAAAAGAAACCCTCTTGGTCCGCATGCCGAATGAGTTCCACGGCTGGCGCCGCCCCTCACACAGACTCCTGCAGCAGCTGTATCTTATGGCCTGGTTTGATAAATATAAAAAGTAAAGAGATAGAATTCGGGGGACAGCCCCTCTTTCTTAAAGTGACTGTCCCCTTTATTAATATTAGTACCAGTTATCTTTCAGGATTGTTGCTTTCCTTTTTAGTTTTTTATCTCCTATTGTCAATATTATATTGTAAGTGCCTTCAGGGGCTGGGGTGAATTCGTAGTCTGTATCAAATTGTCCACCTCTGGGTGAAAATCCCATATCAGCATAGCGTTTCAGCATGGTTTTCATCCGTTTCTTTTCAGCTTCTGAGCGTTCTTTGCGGATACTCATGTTCCAGAGTACTTTATTAATACCTGCATCCTTTGAGCCTTTGATCTCACTTATGAGCACGTTCCCCTGAAAAACAGAAAGTTTAACATCTGTGGCAGCCTTGTTTTTCAAGTAATAATAAACGGTTACATTGTTTGATTCGCTTTCGCCTGTAAAATTGGCGGAGCTTGAATTTGAGAAATCGTTGTTTACCCATTTGATCTTTGGCTCTATGTTAAAAAGATAGACGTCCTGGTCCAATACTTTGCTGCAGAGTTCGGCTAAGGGGGCAATGTCTGCAATCCAGATCCCGCGTCCGTGTGTAGCTACTATTAAGTCATTTTCGCGCGGATGGATCTTTAAGTCATGCACCGGTTGGGTAGGCATGTTGTTTTTCATTTGTGACCAGTTTTTTCCACTATCTATTGAGACATAAATGGCGAATTCAGTTCCGACAAAAAGAAGGTTGGGATTTGCATGGTGTTCCCGGATAACATTAATGGGTTCTTGAGGTAGATTTGCTGCAATGGAGCTCCAGGTCTTTCCATAGTCTGTAGTTTTATATACAAACGGCCTGAAATCATCCCTGCGAAAGCCTGTATAAGAAACATAAGCTGTGCCTGGGTCAAAATGAGAAGCTATTACTCTGCTTACCCAGTACTCCGGATTTCCAGTGATGTTGTCATTGAGTTTTGTCCATTTTTTGCCGCTGTCACGTGTCATCTGTACATTGCCGTCGTCGGTTCCTACCCAGAGAAGTCCTGCTACCAGGGGTGATTCATCAAAGCTGGTAATAGTACAGTACTGGATGTTTCCGTCTCCGCCTTTTCCGGTGGTAAGGAATTTCGGATTGTTGGTTGTGAGGTCCGGGCTGATAACTTCCCAGTATTCGCCCCGGAACGGGGATTTGACTACTTTGTTGCCGCTGTGGTAAATAACATCGCTGTTGTGGGGGGATACCAGAATGGGAGCATTCCAATTCCAGCGCATTTTGGGGTCTTTGCGGCTGTAAGCAATGGATTTTCTCTCCCCGGTTTTAAGGTCAACCCTTGATAAGGGGCCGAATTGGGATTCGTTATA
>JAUWTR010000013.1 GCA_030614645.1 Candidatus Aminicenantota bacterium | reverse complement strand
GTCAGCACTGTGTAAGGCAGTTAAAAAATATGGAGCGGACATCGGCTTTGCCCAAGACGCTGATGCAGACAGGTTGGCAGTTGTTGATGAAAAAGGAATTCCCATCGGCTCGGAATATACACTTGCCCTGGCGGTCCAATATTATCTAACAGAAAAGAAAAAAACACCTGTTGTGGTAAATCTCTCTACTTCCCGGGTGATTTCAGACATTTGCACTAAGGAAGGAGTCGAACTCTTTCAGACGAAAGTGGGAGAAATCAATGTCTCCAGAAAGATGAAACAGCTCGAAGCCGGAATAGGCGGTGAAGGTAATGGCGGAATCATCGTCTCTAATGTCCACACCTGCCGCGACAGCTTTTCTGGAATGGCGCTTATCCTGGAATACCTTTGCAGATCAGATAAAATCGTTTCTGAATTAAGAACCTCAATGCCGGATTATTATATGGTTAAAAGCAAGATAAGAGCTTCATATAGAGAGAGAAAAAGAATACTCACCCGCCTTAATGCAAGATTTAAAAAAGGCAAAACTGACAGAACAGACGGACTGAGAGTCGATTATCCGGAATTCTGGTTTCATGTACGCCCCTCAAATACAGAGCCGGTTATCCGGATCATTATCGAATCCAGAGACAAAGAAAAAGCACAAGATATCTATGAAAGGATCAGAGAGGAAATCTAATGGAAATCATCATTCTTCCCTCACCCAAAGAGGTAAATAAAGAAGTCACAAAAAGATTGATATCAATTATTAAAAAAAAACCCGATTCAGTCTTAGGATTTGCTACCGGCAGAACTATGCTTGGAGTTTACCGCAGCCTGGTAGAAGCTTACAAAGAAAAAAAAGTTGATTTCTCTGCGACCGCAACATTTAACCTGGATGAATATATAGGATTCCCCCCTGATAATCCCATTACTTTCCATTCCTATATGCAGGAAAACCTCTTCAATCACATCAACATCAATCCAAAAAATATATTCATCCCTCCCTCAATGCCAGACAATATCGAGAAAGAATGCCTGCTATACGAAGAAATGATAAATAAGAAAGGCGGTATAGACTTGCAATTATTGGGTATCGGCCAGGAAGGGCATATTGGATTTAATGAACCCTCATCATCCTTGCAGGCCAGGACTAGGGTCAAAACCCTGACAGAAGAAACCTTAAGAGACAATTTTGGCTCTACTAAGGGACCGCGTTTTACTCTTACTATGGGAATAGGCACTATCCTTGAAGCTAGAGAAATCATTCTTGTTGCCTTAAGTGAAGAAAAAGCCAGGCCGATCGCCGACGCAGTGGAAGGGCCAGTAACTGCATCCTGCCCGGCATCCGCCCTCCAGTTTCACCCCCGGGCTAAAATTATCATAGATGAAGAAGCCGGAAGCTTGTTAAAAAGGAAAGATTATTATAAATGGGTCTGGGAACATAAAAGCGAAGTGGAGAACTTTGAATAAACACAAGATAAGGGTGGTTTGGTAAAGGGCATTTTTTTTGTGCTTATATGAATACTTGTAAACTATAATCAGAAAAGCTAATATTCTTTAAGAGGAGAATCATGGAGGCAAAATATCTTGTAACCGGAGGTGCCGGTTTTATCGGATCAAACATTGTGGAAGGCCTGCTTAAAAATCAGGAATTAGTGCGGGTAATTGATAACCTATCTACAGGAAATATCCATACCCTCGATAATTTCCGTTCAGAAATCGAATTCATCGAAGGAGATATTCGTGACCTATCTACAATCCAGAAGGCAATGAACGGCATTGAATTTGTATTTCATCAGGCAGCTCTGCCCTCAGTCCCCCGTTCAATTAAAAATCCGGTTGCCTCCAATGACAGTAATATTTCAGGCACTCTAAACGTCCTCCTTGCAGCCCGCGATAATAAAGTTAAACGAGTCATCTACGCCTCCTCTTCTTCCGCTTATGGAGACACACCTACTCTACTCAAGCAGGAAGATATGATCCCTCATCCGCTTTCACCCTATGCTATAACCAAACTTACCGGAGAATATTATTGTAAAATATTCAGCTCTGTTTTCGGATTAGAAACCTTGACCATACGCTACTTTAATGTATTCGGCCCCAGACAGAATCCCGAATCCCAATATGCAGCAGTTATTCCAAAATTTATCGAATCATTACTGAAAGGCCAACCCCCTACTATCTACGGTGACGGCGAACAATCCAGAGACTTTACTTTTATAGAAAATGTTGTATCCGCTAATATCCTGGCCAGTAAAGCCAAAAAAACTAGTGGAGAAATCGTTAATGTAGCCACTTCCACCCGCACAACTCTAAACCATCTTTTAACTATTCTTAAAGATCTTACTGGAAAAGATATCAAACCAATATACGATAAAGTTCGAAAAGGCGATGTCAAGCAGTCCCTTGCCGATATAACTAGAGCCAGAGAAATCCTCGGCTATAACCCGGTTGTTAACCTTAAAGAAGGATTGAAACGCACTATTGACTGGATGAAGAGTTCATACAAGTAGGAACTTTAAAGAATTATTCTTCAAGATATTGGATGATCGATGGTATCCCGTCTTTGCGGGGAGTCTGGTTCCATTTGGCGATCAGATAATAGATCTCAACTTCCATATTACGGCACTCTATCTCTAAAAAATCTTCGGCTGCTTTTGTATCCATATCCCGGGTCGAATTAACAAATCCAAGTGTCCTGACGTAATAAATAGGAATCAATGAATTCAATAACTTTGTTCTAGGGACCAATTTATCACGAAAAGCTACAATATAATCAAAAAGTATCCTGGCCCAGAGATCAGCTGGTACACTGACCTTTTTTTCAGAAACTTCCTGTACTGCCAAAAGCTCCTCTAAATTCAGGGGAGCAATAATTTTTTCCCAGATAGTCCTATATTCTTTAAGACCGGAAACAAACTTTTTAAAAAGATTAGAAGTGTCGACCTTAACTTCCGGAGGATCCTCTTTAACTCCCAGGCCGAAACCAAAAATATTGGTAGGAAAGCTTTTTGAGGTGTCTTTCCATAAATATTCAAAATCCATTACTAATTTAAAAACCGTCCCCACTACCTGAAAAAACATCGGCCCTAGATGAGTTCCGGGGTCTTTAGTACGATGAGATTTTGAGGCCCCGAGAAAAGTCTGGCAGACCTTAAACCCACGTACAATAGCAATAGTTGTCATCCATATATCTATACCATATTCATATACATTCTCATCCCAGGTCTTTTCTGTCAGATAAGCACGGGCAAGTTTGCCGGAAAACCCAAAATCTCCCGCTATAGGCTGTCTCGTCCTCAGGCCATATAAAATCCGGGTTAAAGGATAGGTGATATTATTAGTTATAGTCCCGTCATATTTGTGCCGTACATAAATGGGAATTACATAGTCATGTCCCATATAGATAGGTTCAATAAGGTATTGGATCCACCGGGGAGTAATGCTTTTTAAATCCGCATCAAGCATCACTATAGCCTTAGCCCCTAATTCTACTCCAGCTTCTATTAGATTTTTAATGTTCCGTCCTTTCCCTCTGGTCCCTGGAGGAGTTGAAATATAAAGTTTTGAAGCATTGGTTTTTGTCTGCAAAAAAACTTTTCTAGTATTATCGGGAGAATTATTATCCACATTGATAATAACACTTTCTTTTTGTCCGAAATACTGAGAGAGGCCCTTATCGATCTGGGACAGGACAAATCCTATGGAATCTCCCTCCTTATAAGAAGGGATACCGACTACAATCTCAGCCTTTTTAACCTTATCCGGATTTTTTATGATTCTAGTCATAATAGCTCTAAAAAACTCTTTATTCCTTAAAACTCGCTACAGCTTCTTTAACAGAATGATAAATAGGAAAAACTTTATCAAGACGGGTTAATTCAAGGATAGATCTTACTCCGTCTTTAACACCGCACAATATGACTTTTCCCGGCATCCCTGTTTTTTTTAGCACGGAAACCATAGCTCCCAGGCCGGAACTGTCAATAAATTCTAACCGGGATAAATCAATAACTATTTTTTCTCCCCCATTTTGAACAATTTCATTTAATTTGGATTTAAAATCAATCGCCATATAGCCATCAATATGTTTTTCATCTGGTCTAATAATAACAACTCCTTCTCGAAAATCCTTAGCGATCTTCATTTAGCCTCCTCGCTTTGAAACCATTTTAAATCCCCACTATTTTACAGACTAAAAATATTATAATAAACAAGATATGTCAAATCATATTGCCTTTACATTATGGGAAAAAAATATTATTATTTTACCTGATCTATTCATAAAAAAATGGCGATGTTTATATTATTAATTTCTTTACAGCGATATACAAATTTTTTTCAAGAATGATTATTGTAACGATTTTCTCATCTTTATTTTTAATTTTAATCGCCATTTTTTTACCTTATAGGCGAGTCGATCTCACCGCATCTGCTTTGTTACAGGGTACTAGCGGTGAAATACCACAGCTTTGTACCCTATGCCTCGCATCTACAGTAACCTCGACTCGTGAATAATTCAGGTTTATTAACAGCATATAATGAAAATTCTGATTGTGGAAGACGATCCGGTTTCCCGGAAAATCTTAAAGAAAAACCTCCAAAACACAGGCTGTGAACTCTTAACAGCAGAGAATGGGATAAAAGCCTGGGATATCATCTCAAAGGACCAAGATATCCGCTTGGTTCTTACGGGCTGGATGATGCCTGGCATGTCTGGATTGGAACTCTGTAAAAAAATCCGGGAAACAAATTTTCCAAAATATGTTTACATAATCCTTCTTACTGCTAAAAGCCAAAAAGAAGATATTATCGAGGGACTGAAAATCGGAGCTGACGATTACATGACAAAACCTTTTGAATTCGATGAACTGCAAGTAAGAATAAATACTGGAATAAGGTTTATTCAGCTTAATTCAAAACTCAGAGAAGCAAACGAGATAATGCGCAAAAACCTGGAATCAGGCAGAACAGTCCAACAAAGCTTACTTCCGCGAGAAATACCGGACCTGCCCACAATTGAATTCGCCGCCCGTTTTTACCCCAGCCTTTATGTATCAGGTGACATTTACAATGTCTTTCGTCTTGATGAAAAACATTTCGGATTTTATAATATTGACGTTTCCGGCCACGGAGTCCCGGCCGCTCTTTTCAGCGTCGGTATCAGCCAACGCCTGAACAACGACCTCTATCCCCACGCACTTTTAAAAATTCCCCTAGGAAATACCCCCCATTATCAGATTAATTCCCCTGAAAGAGTCGCCCGTCTTCTAGATGAGGATGATATGCTGGGCAAATATGATAAGTATTTTACAATGGTCTATGCCATTATCAATATAGAGTCATTTAAAGTGGATTTCTATCGTGCAGGTCATAACCTGCCCCTGCTTATTCACCCTGATGGTTCTTCTGAATACATCGACGGCGGTGGCCCCCCCCTAGGATTGGGTCTGCCTCACAAAGAACAAAAAAACCAAACACTTGATTTGTCTCCGGGTAACCAGTTTATAATTTTTTCTGACGGCATTAATGAAGCCGTCTCGCAAAAACAAGATTCCGTTTATGGCTTTAAGAGAGTAAAGACAGTTCTTTCAAAATATTCCCAAGACTCGCTTGGCGCCTCATTTGACAGGCTTATTGAAGATGTTAAAGAATTCCAAGGTAGCGAAGAATTTACTGATGATATCTCCATTATCGGTTTTAAATTAAAGGAGGCAGGAAAAGGTGCCAAGTGAAAAAAATCGATATCAAACTTACCGCTTCTCTTGATAATCTGGAGGAATTAAGAAAACAATTGACTTCATTTATCTGCTCTGTTCAGCCCGATATTTCAATTGATTGGCAGCAAGAAATCAAGCTCATAGCAACAGAATTATTTACCAATATCTGCAATCATTCCCAAGCAGCAGGAAAGCCGGTTTTAATTCGTATAAAATTTTACAAAAGCATGATAACATTATTTTTCTGTGATAAAGGGAAACTGTGGAACCCAGACAAAATATCTCCCCCAAACCTATCAGATCCTCAGGAAAGCGGCTACGGATTATATCTGATCAGATCTATGTCAAAAAAATTTTATTATAAATATATAAAAATAGGTGAATACAATAACCTCACCATTATAGAAAAAAAGTTGCCGGAAGATAATCCTGATCACCTCTGAAGATGAATTGCCCGCTGAATTCTATTTAATAGATTTTCCAGGGCAAGCCTGTCCTTCTCCCACTGGCTGTAGTATTCTTGCAGTTTATTATTGATATCTGTCAATTCTTTTTGTAAAGAAACCATGAGCTTTCCTTCTTTATTAGTTTCGGGCCGGCACATAATAGATTCGATCTCGGATTTTCTCAACTCTAATTTATTGATTTCATCTTCAATCCTAGTGATATCTTTCTCTATTTGATTTCGCTTTATACTTACAGCCTGACGAGCTTGAGCTTCCTGCCTTTTTTGTTCTTTTGTCTTTTTAACTCCCGGTTCAACAGATTTTTTCTTACTCTGTACATATAAGCTATCTGGAATCCTTTTTCTCTTTTCCATATAATAGGAGTAATTTCCGGCATATTCCTCAATATGTTTTTCATCTAATTCAATTACCCGGGTGACAAGTTTATCCAGAAAATATCTATCATGGGAAATAATCAGAAGTGTTCCATCATAATCAGAAAGAGCCTGCTCAAGTGCCTCCCGGGAATCAACATCCAGGTGATTAGTCGGTTCATCCATAATAAGAAAGTTAACAGGAGAAATCAGGATCTTAACCAGGGAAACACGAGCTTTTTCTCCTCCTGACAACACTTCTATCTTTTTATATACATCATCACCACTAAAGCGGAAAATACCCAGTGCATCACGTATTTTTGGAATATAATTATCAGCAACAGTTGAAGCCACCTCATCATAGACAGGGGCAGCCATATCAAGAGCATCCACCTGATGCTGAGCATAATAGCCGACTTTAGTTCTCTTCCCAAGGTGTACTTCCCCTCTTTGGGGAACAAGTTGTCCGGTAATAAGACGAGTTAAGGTAGTTTTCCCGGCTCCGTTTACCCCTACCAGGGCAGCATTTTCCCCCCTGCTAAGATGTAAATCGAAATCCTGCAGTATCCAATCTTTATTATAACGGAAGGACATATTTTTAATCTGCAAAATATCTTTATAGCTCCGTTCTTCTACTTTTAAAGAAAATCCAAAACGCTTTTTTTCTACAGGCGGTTCGATCTTCTTCATCTTCTCCAACTGCTTTACTCTGCTTTGAACCTGGGCTGCTTTTGTGGCTTTATAGCGAAATCTTTCAATAAAGTGTTCCTGCCTCTTTATTTCCAACTGCTGTTCTTCCCACTTTTTTCTATGGAGAAATTGGTTCTGTTCCTTTTTCCTTACATAAAAATGATAATCTCCAGGATAATATTCCAGCTTCCCATGCTCAAGTTCATATATCTCCTGAGACAGGCGGTCAATAAAAAACCTATCATGAGAAACAATGATAATACTTCCTTTAAAGCCAAGCAGGTATTGTTCCAACCACTCAAGAGAAGGCAGGTCCAGGTGATTAGTTGGTTCATCAAGCAGCAGTAAATCGGGTTTCTGTACCAGCAACCGAGCAAGGTAAGCCCGCATGCGCCAGCCCCCGCTTAACTCTGATAAAGGACGGTAAAACCCATTTTCAGAAAATCCAAGTCCGGAAAGGAGAGATTTAGCTTCAGCTTCAATATTATACCCCTCCAAGGCATCGTAACGATATTCCAGATCACCTAATTCTTCAAGCACCCGGTCTTGGCCATCAGAATAGGATTCCAGGGCTTTATGTAACTTATATATCTTTTTTTCCAGAACCTTAATCTCTCCCCTTCCCTCTATAACTGTTTCAAGCGCAGTTCCCTCGTCAAGCACTATCTCTTCCTGGGGAAGGTATCCTATGTGGTAGCTTTTGGGTTTAACAATTCTGCCTTTCTGCTGTTTCAATTCACCGTATAATATTCTAAACAAGGTTGTTTTCCCAGTTCCATTAGGGCCTATCAAAGCTGCCCTTTTTCCTGGCTTTATCGCCCAGGACACACCCTGCAGTATCTCAAGCTCACCTATTGAGTAATGTAAATTTTGAATTTGAAGCATTTACCTTCCAATAAAGTATAAGTGTACCCAACTCTGCCCATATTTGTCCAGGTTGCAGTTAACAGTTTGTATTGATTTTAACAATGAAGCAATGAAACAATTTACAATTTGCATTTTACTTTATATTATGGGTATTAAGATTTTTTATGAATAATTCAGGATAATTAAAGGAGCCAAAACCATGAGCAAAAAATACACCCAGATTGATACAAAACTTATCCACTCCGGCGAACCTACCCCTCGTATTTTAGGAGCAGTAAGTATGCCGATCTTCCAGACATCCATGTATGAATATAGAAGTGGAGCAGATTACCATGACATAAAATATATCCGGCTGAATAATACGCCTAATCATATTGCCTTGCATACTAAATTGGCATGCTTGGAAAACGCTGAATCAGCCCTGGTCACAGCCAGCGGTATGGCAGCTATTTCAACAACTCTTCTTGCTATACTTTCCGCTGGAGACCATCTGCTTGTTCAAAACTGCCTATATGGAGGGACTCTAGACTTTATCACCAAGGATTTCCCCTCATTTGGAATCACATATGACTTTATAGACGGAAATGATCCTGAGTCCTGGGAGAAAAAACTGAAACCTAAAACCAGGGCCATCTATGTAGAAACCATCACTAATCCTCTACTTCAGGTTATTGACCTGGAGGAGATAGTAAGCTTTTCAAAGCAACATAAATTGATATCTATTATAGACAATACTTTTGCCTCCCCAATTAATTTCCGCCCATCTGAACTTGGCTTTGATCTTTCTCTACACAGCTGCACCAAGTACCTAAACGGCCACTCTGATATTGTAGGGGGTGCAGTGATCGGCTCGAGCGAACTGATAACACAAATCACACATAAGTTAAATCATCTGGGCGGATCTATGGACCCACATGCTTGTTTTCTTCTGCAAAGGGGGCTTAAAACATTAGGCTTAAGGGTCAGACAGCAGAATGAAAATGCTAATAAAATCGCACATTTTTTAGATAAACACCAAGCAGTAATAAAAGTTAATTACCCCGGTCTCCCTGGGAATCCCAGCTACAGACGAGCCAGTGATCTATTCGAAGGTTTCGGAGGAATGATAAGTTTCGAATTACATGGGGGTATTGATTCAGTCAATAATTTTTTCGACAAGATAGAGTTAGCTATTATAGCCCCCAGCCTAGGCGGAATTGAAACCCTGGTTACTAGACCTGCAGCAACATCACACGCTGGTATGTCTTATAAGGAACGTCAACAAGCCGGGATATCGGATACTCTGATCCGTATATCCACTGGAATAGAAGCTGTTGAGGAAATAATCGCAGACTTTGAGCAAGCGCTTGGCTAATTATCAGGAAACCTAGATTATCTGGAGGCCAAGCAAAAAGCTCTGGAGATTCTTACAAAAATCCGCAAAAATTGGATAAGGAGATAAAAATATGGAATTTAAAATACCTTTGAACACTTCTGCTGTAAGGTCTATTATTGTCGAAGAAGCCTATACTGCCAAATTTATCGGCTCCGGCATAGTCGATTCCCTGGCAACTCCAATGATGATCGCATTAATGGAAAACGCCGCTCTTGATGCAGTTCAAATCCATTTAGCGGAAGGATGGACTACGGTAGGAACAAAGGTCTATATTGAACACCTGCGTGCAACACCTGTTGGAGAAAAGGTCACAGCTGAAGCCACCCTCATCAAACAGGAAGGACGAGCTCTTGAATTTTCAGTTGCAGCCCGGGACACCCAGGGAATAATCGGTCAGGGTTCTCACAAAAGGTTTATTGTAGACCTGCAAAAATTCACACAAAAACTCCAAAAATCAAAATAGCCTATTACACGATAGGAATATCTTTTTTTGTTCATTTATGCCTATGCGTGACCGCATACAGACAGGTACAAGCAGGCTTCTGATCTGTAAATCCCGGTCCCCAGCTTTGTCATATCATCATAATCGGGATTGGGCTTCTGTTTGAATCGCTGGGTATTACAGATTGAATCCGTAGGAAAACTTAATCAGAAAGACGTTGTGGGGATGAACCTGGAATAGATCCTGCATATTGTCCATAAAGGCAAAATCGTTGTTGGGCAAATAACCAGTTCGCCCCTGTGACCAGACAAGGAAGAGAGACGAGCCGGGTTTGTACTCCCAGCGGAGAACCAGGTTAGAACGGAACTGTATGAAGTTGAAATCCGGATTACTGAAATTGTAGTCCATTACACCATCTTGATTTTCATCGATATTATAGAGTCCATTGAGTTCATCCAGAGTAATTTCCGTACCGGAATATCCATGGTAACGGTCTATGTAAGCGGCGGCTCTAGGTTCAGTGATGTGTTTAAAGTTGGAATAACTGCCAGCTGAAACAAAGGGCTGTCCGTAGAGCTGGATGGACAGATCGGGCGACAAACTGAGATTGAGCCGGAACGTAAGCGCGAATGTCTTCTGATTGATTCTGGCGAAGACATACCGGTTATCCTGTCCAAAATCTATTTTTGCGACATACTGCATGTCGTTTTCATTCAGACTGAGAACCGGTTGAACCATCACCGCAATGGCATTGCTGGGATTGAAGCTCAACCCGAAGTTGTAGCTGTTCCTATGGGAATCCATCTCTTCACGGACATTATTGCTCCAATTTGCGCTTAGACGAATCTTTTTCCGACTATCCGTCCCCACCCGGACATGAATCCCCCAGGCTCCGGGGTAGATCAGAGCCGGGCCTCCACGGAGGGCGCTGTCAGACAGGCTGCGCGCGTTGTGATTGATTCCTGTGGATAAGGTCCAGTAGTTCTTGAATTGACCGTTGAACTGTATATTCCCCCCGGCCATTGTCCCTTCGCCGCCAAAGTTCCACCCTCTCCACTGGTTGAAATTGAAACTGAACTGGCGGAAGATGCTGACCGGTTTCCAAATCCTGTAGTTGGCCCAGATGAATTGCATAATGCTGTCGGCATTGCGCAGGTAACCCATGTCGTTCAGTTCCAGACCCGGAGAACGGATGGTGACACCTGCGATATACTGAAGATGACCGCTGCCAACCTTTCCTCCAATCAGGGTTCCTCCAAAACCGGATAGTGCAGTCCGGGTGGGATCCAAAGTCACATACTTTGCATCCGGTCTCTGAAAATAACGCAATGGG
>JAUWTR010000124.1 GCA_030614645.1 Candidatus Aminicenantota bacterium | reverse complement strand
CCGCCGCAGAATTGACTATCTTCCTGGGTTCGATGTTTGGAGCTTGCCTCGGTTTTCTCTGGTACAATTGCCACCCTGCTGAGGTCTTTATGGGAGACACAGGGGCTCTCTCTCTAGGAGCTACACTCGGTGTAGTCGCTATTATGATCAAACAAGAGCTGCTTCTTTTAATGGTTGCAGGTGTTTTTATCATAGAGGCATTATCCGTCCTGCTTCAGGTTTCGTATTTTAAATATTCAGGAGGCAAACGTATTTTTAAGATGGCGCCCTTACACCATCATTTTGAACTATCAGGTTGGTCAGAACAGAAGGTTGTGGTGCGATTCTGGATTGCTGCTATCATTTTTGCTCTTTTCAGTCTCACCACCCTAAAATTGAGATAAAATGGATCTAAAAGGAAAAAAAGTTTTAGTCGCAGGCTTCGGTAAAACCGGTGTAGCAGTCTGCAGGTTTCTTCTCCAACAGGGTGCAGAAGTCAAAGTCAGCGAGAAAAAATCCCGGGATAAAATAGTCGGAATTACAGAATGGAGTAAAAAAGGAGTTGAATTCGAAACAGGATGGCATAATCCAAAATCCTTTTTGGAAGCCGATCTGATTATACCAAGCCCGGGAATTCCTTTTATCCCGGAATTAAAAAAAGCCGAAGAACAGGAAATCCCGATTTTTTCGGAAGTAGAGTTGGCCTTCCGATTTTTAAATGGAAAAATTGTTGGAATAACGGGTTCCAATGGAAAATCAACAGTGACCACCCTGACCTACAGGATACTTAAAGAAGCTGGACTCCAGTCCTTTCTAGCCGGAAATATAGGCACTCCTTTGATCAGTTTCGTTGAAAAAAGCACAAAAGATGATATCTATGTAACTGAATTATCAAGTTTTCAGCTGACACACATAAAAAAATTCTCCTGAGACATTTCTCTTTTTCTAAATATAACCCCCGACCATATTGACTGGCATAAAGGCTTTGAAAATTACTTCTCAGCCAAAAAGAAACTTATCTTTAATCAAAAAAAGGATGGCGCCGCCATTCTCAACCGGGATGATAAAAAAGTATGGGGACTTAGAAATAGAGGACCTTCCCGGATCTTTGGCTTCAGCCGTAAAACCCACCCAGTCCCGGGGTGCTACCTTGAAAACGGATACATAAAGCTTTATACCAAAAAAGAAGAAAACCTAATGAAAACATCTGATATACCTCTGCTAGGAATACATAACCAGGAAAATGTTATGGCATCTGCACTGGTAGGTCACATACTTGGGATTGCTTTAAAGAAAATAAAGGAAAGCATTAAAAAGTTTACAGGGCTGGAACACCGCATGGAGATAGTCCGTAACGTCCAGGGCATTGATTTCTATAATGACTCCAAAGCCACCAATATTGACGCTGCCTTAAAATCAATTCAGAGTTTTGACCGGGAGATCATTCTTATCCTGGGAGGAAGGGACAAAGGCGGGGACTTTGTATCTTTACGAAAGGGCATAAAAAAACGGGTAAAAAAAATAATACTTATGGGGGAAGCCCGGGAGAAAATCCACAAAGATCTCGGCGGTATTGTTGCCGAGGAGACTGCAGATAGCATGCAGGAAGCAGTGAAACTTAGCTTTACCTCAGCAGGAAATGGGGATATTGTCCTTCTGGCTCCGGCCTGTACCAGCTTCGACATGTTTGAAAGTTTTGAGTACAGAGGAAAAGCATTTAAAAAGGAGGTTAATTCTCTCCAGGAAGAACTGAACAGGAAAAAAGCGTAAAACTATGGAAATATTCAGAAGAACAGGTTTCGATAAATCTTTTTCACTCACAACTCTTATCCTGATCTCCTTCGGTCTGGTAATTGTATTCAGTTCTTCAGCAATTCTTTCCAATGAAATATATGAGCGGCCTTTTAATTTTTTCATACACCAGATGGTTGGAGCTTGTATCGGCCTTACCCTTGCCATCTTTGTAATGGTCACAAAAATCCCTTTTTACCAGAGCAACATCTTTATCTATGGGTTGCTTTTCCTATCATTTATACTTTTATCTGCCTGCATGTTCATGCCGGCTATAGGGCATACAAATCGCTGGCTGTTTTTTTTCGGATTGAGGTTTCAACCATCAGAACTGGCAAAAATAAGCCTGATCCTATTTATTGCCAAATATCTGTCCAGAAAAAAAGAGAACATTAATGAGCTCTCCTCACTTGCAGTCCCTATAGCTATATTAATGATATTCATTCTGCTTATCATCAAGGAGCCAGATTATGGAACCGCAATTCTGATTTTTGTGATCTGTGCTACTATGCTTTTTATCGGAGGTGTTAAGTTCAGCTATTTTTTCTATACAGGGATCTTTTTTCTTGCCCTGTTTATATTCTACATGTTTCAAGCCTCATACCGCCTGAACCGCTTTATTGCATTTCTCTCCCCAACGAGCGACACACTTGGTTCGGGATACCAAGCATTCCAATCTAAACTTGCAATCGGTTCAGGGGGGCTTTTTGGAGTCGGGCCAGGCCAAAGCACCCAGAAGCTCTTTTTTCTACCCTATGCCCACACAGATTACATATATTCTATAGTGGGAGAAGAATTTGGGCTTATAGGAGCTGTTGGGGTCCTGTTTCTGTTTGGATTATTCCTCTGGAGGGGACTGGTCATAGCACGTAATGCTCCCACCCTTTTTACTCGATTGCTTGCTGCAGGTTTGACTATGGCTATATGCACTCAGGCTCTTCTCAACATCAGCATTGTTCTGGGACTAGGACCGGCAACCGGATTACCACTTCCTCTATTCAGTTTCGGCAGGTCATCACTCGTTTGCACTCTTTTCAGTATAGGGATCCTTCTTCATATCTCACAGAGCAAAACAAGCCTAAGGAGAAAATGAGAGAAAAGAAAGTGATTATTTGCGGCGGAGGAACAGGAGGCCATCTCTTCCCTGCTCTGGCATTAGGCCGCAAACTCAAGGAAAATAATCCCGATATTAAAATAACATTTGTGGGAGGGAGCCGAAAGCTCGAAAAAAAGCTCATGCAGTATTATGAAGCAGACTTTATTCCCCTTAAGATCGAAGGGCTCAAGGGAATGGGACTGAAAATGATAAAATCTCTTTTTATCCTTCCCTTTTCCTTTTTAAAATCTTTTTCGATCTTAAAACGCATAAAACCACATCTAGTCATCGGAGCTGGAGGATACAGCTCAGGGCCAATTGTTATGCTGGCAGCATGGATTAAAATCCCCACCTTGATCATGGAACAAAACCGGCATCCAGGGTTCACCAACCGAACTCTTCTCCGCTGGGCAAAAACAGCAGCAGTCGCTTTTGAAAATTCCCTTGTGGAATTTAAGGGAAAAGGAATCTATACCGGGAATCCGGTCCGAGATGAATTTTATAGCATTAAAGCCAAACCCAGAAACAGCAAGCTGTCTATCCTCATCTTCGGCGGAAGCCAGGGTTCGCATTTTCTCAATCAAGGCATAATCAATATGCTTTCATACCTAATGAAAGATAAAAACAGCCTAGTAATATTTCATCAAACCGGAGAAAAAGATTATGAATGGGTCAAGAACAGCTATGCTGCCAGCGGACTCAAAAATGTTACCATCGCTCCTTTTTTCCATAATATGGCGGAATACTTCCAGAAATCAGACCTAATCATTTGCCGGGCGGGAGCAACGACATTATCAGAACTTATTGCTGCCCAAAAAGCTTCTCTTCTGGTGCCGTTTGCTGCTGCTGCTGATAATCATCAAATCCTTAATGCCCGGGAACTGGAAAATATCAAAGGAGCTGAAATAATCTTAGAAGAAGAATTTTCACCCGGCACACTTGCAGGTAAAATCCGAAGTTTTATGTTTAATAAAGAAAAAATAAATCTTATGGAAAAAAATCTATCCCAGCTAAAGATAGAAAATTCAGCAGAGAGGATTTCAGATCTTTGCTTCGAGCTCATGGAAAACCAGACATAGGAGGACAAAACATGGTTAAACGCAGTCACAACAAGCTCAAACACATCCACATGGTCGGAATCGGCGGAACAGGTATGAACGGCATTGCCGAAGTGCTTCTAAATCTCGGCTACAAAGTCTCCGGCTCGGACATCACTAAAAATCAGTCCACAAAAAGGCTATCCGGCCTGGGAGCTAAAATTTCTATTGGACATAAGGCTGAATCAATAGAGGGATCGGATGTAGTAGTGGTCTCTTCTGCCATAAAGGAAGATAATGTTGAAGTACAGGAAGCCCGTCATCAAAAAATTCCAGTTATCCCAAGAGCGGAAATGCTGGCTGAATTGATGCGGATGAAAAACGGTATTGCAGTAGCTGGCTCCCACGGTAAAACATCAACAACCTCCATGATAGCTGCGGTTTTAGAGCTGGGAGAACTGGACCCTACGATAATAGTCGGAGGGCGTTTAAATGCACCAGGCGCCCATGCAAAACTAGGTGGGGGTGATTTTATTGTCGCAGAAGCGGATGAAAGCGACCGGTCCTTTCTATATTTATCTCCTTTTATGGCCGTGCTGACTAACCTGGACGAGGAACATCTCGACCAGTATAAAACAGTTGAGGAAATTAAAAAAACATTTATCAACTTTGCCAATAAAGTACCCTTCTACTGCCCGATCATATTGTGTATTGATGACTCGAACCTGCAGGGTTTGATTCCTTCTCTCGAGCGCCGGGTGATCACCTACGGCTTTTCCGCTCAAGCAGACATCTATGCGCGCGACCAAAAATTCGACGAATTCTCAAGCATTACCACCCTATATTACCAGGGCAAAAAATTAGGCAAAATGAAATTGAATGTCCCGGGAGTTCACAGCATTTATAATGCCATGGCGGCCGTGGCAGTGGGGATAGACCTTGATATAGGAGTCCCAACAATTCTAAAAGCCCTTGAAGGCTACTCCGGAATCGGTCGCCGCTTCGAGTTGAAGAAAAAAATCGACACTATCATGGTGATCGAAGATTATGCCCATCATCCTACTGAGATCATTACTACTCTGGATGCCGCTAAAAGGGGCTGGGTGCGCCGCATCCTGGCAGTTTTTCAGCCCCACCGTTACACCCGGCTTGCCTCTCTTATGAAAGATTTTGCTACTTCCTTTAATCAAGCAGATGTGCTGATCATTACAGACATATATGCAGCAGGCGAAAATCCCATAAAAGGGATAACCGGAGAAGCTTTTTTTAAGGAAATCCAGCAAATCGGGCATAAGTGCGTATATTTTGAACCCGATATAAAGAAAATACCGGCACTTGTTGCAAAACTAACCCTGCCGCAGGACATGATATTAGTCCTCGGCGCTGGAAGCATTTATAAATCAATACCAAAAATAATAAAGGAACTGAAAGGATAAATGGAAATATATTATGGTGGTTAATCTTAATCCAGTTTTTAAATATCAGCCAGAGCACTTTCATACCAAATCCCTGCATTTCAGACGGAAAGATAAAAAAACGAAAACAAAAAAGATCAAGGGAAAAATAAAATTGGGGTATAAAAATATTATTCTTAGTTTCCTTTTTATATCTATACTGTTTGTTGCATTTCAACAGGTCTTTCTTTTCCTGATCTCCTGGGAAAAGCTCTCAATCGACCGGATTGTAGTCAGCTGCAGTAATCCCCAGATCCAGGCGGACAGTCAACAATTCCTGCAAGGAAAAATCCTGGGAAATATTCTTTTAATCAATATCAACCGCTTACGCCAAGCTCTGGAAAGCCACCGCCGGGTCAAGGAAGTCCAGATCAGAAGGATCTTCCCGGCACCCTTAAAAATTAAAATAGAAGAAAGAGTCCCGGCTGCTGTAATAAAAAAACAATCAGCATTTCTGGTAGACCGGCAGGGAGTTCAACTCGACCCTGTTGTTTTAACCCCAAATAGCAGTATTCCATTATTCATCGATGATGGAAATTTTCAATTACATGCCCAGGAAAAACAAGATCTAGCCTGG
>JAUWTR010000343.1 GCA_030614645.1 Candidatus Aminicenantota bacterium | reverse complement strand
TCCCTCTACTTGCTCAGGAGACATGTATTCAGGCGTTCCGATCATCACTCCTGCGCCTGTCATCCCTTTGCCCTTCAAAGAGCGGGCTATCCCAAAATCCATAATCCGAGCCTTCCCTTCCTCATCAACCATGATGTTCTGCGGCTTTAAATCACGATGCACAATTCCTAATTTATGCGCTTCAGCTAATCCCTCACACATCTGCTTGGCTAAGGAAATAGCCTGTCCTGCGCTCATCTGCCCCATCTTCCTGATCAACCTTTTCAGGTCCTCTCCATGAATATATTCCATCGTGATATAATGAGTGCCTTTTTCCTCGTTGAGGTCATACATCTGGCATACATTCTCGTGCCGGATCTTCCGGGAAAATTTAAGCTCATTGCTGAACCGTTCTATTGTATTTTTATCAGAAGCAATTTCTGGCTTAAGAAGTTTGAGGGCTATTTTCTCTTTTATCTTTGTATCCAGCACCTTATAGACCTTACCCATGCCGCCCTTTCCCAGTTCTTCAATAATCTGTTATCTGTCAGCAAAGGTAGTGCCAGTGGTCAATTCTTCTTTGAGAGTCTCTATGGTCTCGGTGGGAGCGGAAACTTCCTTTAAAGAAGGAAGCTGCGTCCCACATTTACCACAGTATAAGGTATCCTCGGGATTTTCATTTTGACATTTAAGACATTTCATGCGTTTTATGCCTTCCTAATGTTTGGCAAAAGAATAGCAATTAATAAGGGAAGAGTCAAATTTATGTGATCGAAAAAATGCAAAAAAGGAACTGTTCTCTTTTTTACTAAAAACTGAGAAAATAAACAGCTAATTAATGGATAGTTGGAAAAAAGTGACAGCGAGCACATTTTTGACTATCTGTTTCAGCCATGCTAAATGTTTTATCGGAGAGAACGGATACAGTCAGCAGAACAGCTGGCAGAAATAACTTAAACATTAAGGCACCTTATGGAGAAGCAGTCAATGAAGCATGAATGGAAATGGCGCCATGTATTTTTCTTATCCCTGATTCTGGCGGCAGCTGCCTGCAGAAGCATAGTGCCGATTTCTCGGCCGCCCGAACCAAGACCTCCAAAACGAGAACTGAGGCGGATGGGATATACTATCCAGGTTGGGGCTTTTTCAATAGTGGATAATGCCATCAAGCTGACAAAATCTTTAAATAAGAAAGGGTTAAACGCCTATTATTTTGCTCATCCATCCGGGCTTTACAGGGTTCGATTTGGCGATTTCCGCTCAAGAAAGGCTGCTCAAATCAAAGCGCAGAGACTCGCTGCTGCGGGAATCATAGATGAATATTACATCGTAAGCCCTGAGGAATATACGGTCGCTAAAAGGAGAAAGTATGGAAAGCAGTATCTCCGGAATGAAATCGGGGCAACAGCGAAAAGATTTCTTGGCATGCCCTATTCATGGGGTGCCTCTTCCCCGGATAAGGGATTTGACTGCAGCGGCCTGACTATGGCGGTGTACCAGCTGAATGGTTTGAGCTTACCTCGTTCTTCCAGGGAACAATACAAAACCGGGACTTCTGTTAAAAAAAGCCGACTGCTGAAGGGCGATTTGGTATTCTTTGCTACATCCAGAGGCAGAAAAGTTTCTCATGTGGGGATCTATGTAGGCAATAATGAATTTATTCATGCACCGGGAGATAACAAGCACATACGCACGGAATCCCTCTCTAACACGTATTTTATAAAACGATACGTAGGTGCGAGGACTTATTTAAAGTAAGCTTCGCTATCAGAAAAAAAGGAGAAAAAAGCAGCCTGCCCCCTTATTTTCCAGGCCATTATCTGCCTTAAAAATTGTGTTTTAAGCCCAGCCCCCATCTTTCGCGCATCCACAACCTCAGCTATCTCTGGGTCTCTAATACAGAAAGACACTCACTCTTTTTCTACGTTTCTTAAAAATTCCCGTATAACCTTAACATATAAGTCTGTTTCCTCATGCATGGCCATGTGTGAGCTATTTTCGAAAATCTCAAGTGATGCCCCTGGAACAAAACTCTGATAAAAAGTTGTGGTTTCTGGTGTAGCCCCATCATAGTGCCCAGCAGTAAACAATGTGGGAACTGAAATTTCATTTAGTTGTTCAGTACGATCATAGTCCTTTAGATTACCTGTGACATGGAAATCGCTTGGTCCCCACATCGTCCCATATACTTCAAAGTTTAATTCAGCGAATGCCTGTTCTAGTGCATGCGGCCATGGATCAAGACGAAACAAATAACGGCTGTAAAATTCCAGTGTAGCACCCATGTATTCTTCTGAATCGGTGGTTCCCGCTTCCTCATGCTTGTTTAGAATATCCTGTGTTTCGTTAGGAAGGGCAGCACGGTACTTATTAGCATCCTGAATCCATCGAGGTGTACTAAGGCACGGACTTGCTAGGATCAAACTTTTGACTCCTGAGGGCTGAGTGAGCATATAATCGACTGCGAGCATTGTTCCCCAAGAATGTCCAAAGATATGAACCTTTTTGAGCTGAAGCGCTTTGCGAACCTGAGAGAGCTCCTCAACAAATCGCTGGGTCTGCCACAAGCTCAGGTCAGCTGGTCGGTCTGACTTGCCACTGCCAAGCTGATCATAGAAAATGATCGGTCGTTCATCAGATAGTTTCTCAAGAGGAGCTAAATAGCCGCTTGGAGCTCCAGGCCCACCATGCAGAAGGAGGAGAGGTGTTGCGGTACCTGAACCGACAATACGGTACCATACTTTGCCACCTGTAACTTCAATATAGCCCTCCCCTTCTTTTATGCTCACAACCTCTTCTTCAGCACCCCTTTTACAACTCAAACTAAACACAATAGCGATCGACAATATTAAGACGGTTAGTTTTTTCATCCCTTACCTCTCATTTATTGTTTTGCTTATTTATAAACCTGAGCAAACTCACTCAGCCCCGCCAGCCTCTTCATCGCATCCTT
>JAUWTR010000049.1 GCA_030614645.1 Candidatus Aminicenantota bacterium | reverse complement strand
AGGGAGAAATGTGGCAGAAGCTGAAAAGATGCTTACCCTTGCTCAAAAGGCAGGTTTGTTAGACGGATATCTTGAGAATCAAGTGTTGTCCCCGGCAGTAGTCAGAGGCAAGGAAATTCTTTGGGCCAGGGGAGCAGCCACCACAGGCCGGCCTTTTCTGGCCCGGGCTGCAGAAGAGCACTGCGGACCGCATATGCCCTGGTTCTGGGAAGGCACATTACAGGGCGGAGTGGTGCTTAATGATATGATGTGTCATTCCGTGGAAGAAGCCCGCTTCATGCTTACACCCCCGGGGGCAAAACGGGAGGTAATAACACCGGTCAAAGTCACAGCCTACACTAATTGCCTGAAATGGCAGCAGCCTCATTACGCGAAGATCCTGGCAGAGAAAAGTGGAGGAAAGACCGATTATCTGAACCGCCCGGCAGAAGATTTTGCCCGCTCTTTGATCGAGTACCGGGGGGAGAAGGGAGAGAAGCTGATCATTGAGACTTCCACCTCCTGGTGTTATGTAGGAGCGGGGTTGCGCTTAAGCTTGGAGCTGTTGGGGCCGGAATATTCCCTGCAGATAAACACGCTTGATACCGGGCTGAAAGTGTTTTTCAGCCGGGAGGTTAAAGGAAACCAGGGCGAAGACCTAGTTGAGAAACAAAATGCTGAAGTGGGTTTAATGCCGGTTGTTAGCAATGAAGAGATAGAATATGGATACACAGCGGAAAACAGGCACATGGTTCAGGCCTTCCTGGAGAATAAGCGCCCGGAGGAAAATTTCAGTGATGGCGTTAAGGTAGTGGAATTACTGATGGCGGCTTATATGAGTGCAGAACAGGAAAAAACCATTGCTTTTCCGCCGCCTGAGCTTAAAAGCTTTATTCCTGCGGTTGCTAAAGGCGAATGGAATCCTGCAAGGAAATAAAACAGGGCTCGAATCCTTTCTTCTAAGTTACTATTTACCATTTTCTATTTACTTAGTATTATATGTATATTGAAAGTTTTCAGAAATAGTTCAGGTTAGATACAGGGAGGAGGAAGAATGAAAAGGAAAATTGTTTTAGGTTTTGCTATTGCATTTTTAGTTTTTTGTGCTTGGGGAGAGAATCCCCAGGCGGCAAAAAACACAGTCGAGCAGATTCCTTACTCTGAGGTCAGGATAGAAGAATTTCCCTTTGCCATACAGTGCTGGACTTTCCGGAAATTCACGTTTTTTGAAACCATAAACAAAGTAAAGGAATTGGGCGTTAAATATCTGGAAGCATATCCGGGGCAGGCTTTGAGATCCGACATGCCTGGGGCCAGGTTCAGCCATAATATGGACGAGGAGCAGAGAAAGCTGGTAAAGACTTGGTTAAAACAGAAGGGCATAACCCTGATCGGTTATGGAGTAGTCGGGTTTAAAAATACAGAGGAAGAGATGCAAAAAGTTTTTGGATTCGCCAAAGAGATGGGAATCCGGACCATCATGACCGAGCCCAAATTTGACGACTTTTCCTTACTTGAGAAGATGGTAAAAAAGCACAATATCAGGATTGCTATTCATAACCATCCGGAGCCTTCTAAATATGCGCTGCCGCAGACCATCCTGGAGCATGTAGAGGGACTTGACCCTCGGTTTGGGGCTTGTGCTGATACCGGTCACTGGATGCGGACTGGAGTCGATCCCCTTGAAGCGCTGAAGATGCTGCGGGGAAGGATTTATAATGTTCATTTAAAGGACCTGGACAAGTTCGGGGATAAAAAGGCCTTGGATGTTCCTTTTGGCCAAGGCAAGGCAAATGTTCATGATATCCTGGCGGAATTGACCCTGCAGAATTATTTTGGGCCCCTGGCGGTCGAACATGAACATCCGGATGAAGCTGATAATCCCATCCCCTCCGTTAGCGAAGGCATAGAATATGTAAAAAGCATCACTTATTATACTGGGTATGAAGAGATTTTAAAGAGCTGGAACGGCCGCTTCAATAAACATGGCTGGAACCAATATGGGCCTGGATACTTTGAGCTGGACGAGAAAACCGGGGTACTAAAGGGCCAGGGAGGAATGGGGCTTTTCTTGTACAGTGTCAAAAAATACAAAGATTTTATCCTGGAGCTGGATTTTAAGTGCTCCCGCGAGGACACCAATTCCGGAGTTTTTTTGCGGGTGCCGGAAATGCCTGTAAATAATGACTATATCTACCATTCTTTTGAGATCCAGATATATGATAAAGGTAAAGATATCCACAAGACCGGAGCAGCCTATGATGCCGAAGCTCCAACCGCAGGTGCTTTTAAAGAAACCGGCCAATGGAATCATTTTAAATTGACGTTTAAAGGGAAGAGGATCCAGGTTGAGTTAAACGGAATTCAAATTCTTGACGGGGACGCAGAGCCGCGCGGTAAGATCAGAGATTTTGCCTCTGAAGGATATATCGGCCTTCAGAACCACGACAGCCGCTCTCCTGCTTATTTCCGGAAGATATTTATAAAAGAGCTATAAGGGTTAATTTATTCCAGGTAATGCTGGATCACTTTCCTGATGGCTACCTCACACACCTTGCAGAAAGGCTTGCTCCCTTTGGAGAACATGATGCAGTCCACCATCGGTCGGTACAATCCCTGAGATGAATAGCCGGCGCCTTCATAGACTCCGACCTTTCCCCAGTAGCGGCTTTTTTTCAAAAACTCATCCACTTTCTGCGAATGTTCCCGGTCTTTCCGGGCATACGCTTGTTCTGCCTTCTTTATCTCTGCTGGGGGAGCTCCTTTCTTCTTTAACTCTGCGATCTGGTCGTTCATTTTACGCCGCCGCTCCTGCCAGGCATAATCCATCTCGTCGTATGCGGCCTTTTCCCAGGGTGTGGGCAGGGCAACATCTTTGTCCACCAGGTCTTTCCACTTGAGTTTTTCCGGATCTAAAAGGGCTGTGATATTTGTCTCCGAAGGCTCGATTCCTTTGGGATAAAATTCGTTATAAGCAACAGAAGAGGTGTAGTATTCATCCGCTAGTCCAGAAAATGAATGGCCGAACTCGTGGATGAAGATATATTCGCAAAATTGCGTGTCTGCGCAAAAGGAGCAGTAGAAATTGTAGATCCCTCCTCCGCCGTAACGTTTGTGATTTACCATGATCATTAAAGCGTCATAAGGAGTATGGGCGGCAATGTCCCGCAGGGCTTTGTTGTCCTCTGTCAGAAGATATCTTTCCGAATCCAAGGCATTGAACGAGGAGTTTAAGGCTGTGCTCTTCTATATGTTTGCGCGTGGTTCATCTGTCCCGCTTTCTTGAGATGGTTTAAAGACTCCCTTGATATTAAATTTGTCCTTCATCGCTCTATAAGGTTCGTAACGGAAGAAGGAGGAGATAAATCTTTTAAGGTCGTCTTTAAACTTACTGAACTCATCTATTGTATAGCCCTCCCCTACAATGGCGATATCTACCTTCTTGTGAGGGTCGCCGCTGACGTGAGCCTTTATGACCTTAACGGAGCTGTCGAGCACTCTTTCTTTTATTATCCTGATATCCTCCGGATCGACTTGGCAGCTGAAGACCTCATGGAGCTTATTCTTTCTATCCCTTTTCTCCAGCGAAAACCGGATTGTTTTCCGGGGGCAGGGGATAACAGCTGATTCATGATAGGTCCTTTTGATCCCTTCGGCTGCAGGGCTGCTGGTTTGATACTCTCCGAAATAGGAGTTAAAGCCTTGTGAATACACCAGTCGGCCGGACTCTAGATCAAAGATCTTGACATAGTAAAGCCCGTTGTTAAAATGGTCAATAAGCTTAACCCTGCTGCCGGCCCATATTCCGTACTGATAGATATGATCGACAGTGATTATCTCTGTATTTGCGTCTCCGATATGAAAATAATCGATGCGCATGGTCTTATCCATAAAGATGTCCTCAAAGGCAGGCTCGGGCTGGGCCTGCAGGAAAAATGGAACGAATACCATCCATGCGACTAAAACATAACAAGTTTTCATTTTTAACTCCTTACTATCTCCAAGAATTCAGCCAGGATCATTGCGGTTGCGCCCCATATCTTATACCCCCCGAAGTAATAAAATGGCACCTTGACTTCTTTTTGTCCTCTTGTCCAGATCTCTTTTCTTAAGTTTCGCTTATCAAGAAGGTGATCCAGGGGTGTCTCTATAACTTCTGCCACTTCCATTGACCGGACCTTGTAAACCGGACGCTCCTGCATGGTGCCTACTATGGGATAAATACAAAAATTACTTGGCGGAACATAAAGGGGAGTCAGCTCTCCAATAGTCCTGATAAACTCCGGGGGAAGGCCCAGTTCTTCATAAGTTTCTCTAAGAGCTGTTTCTTGAATACTCTCGCCAGGTTCGTTTTGTCCCCCGGGAAAAGAGATCTGGTTTTTATGATGAAATACACTGTCGGTCCTGATTGTAAGGGTAAGATAAGTCCGCTTTCTCCAGGGGTAAAAAAGCACAAGCACTCCCGCCTTTTTGCAGTGGCTTTTGTCTTCGCTGTAGCTCGTATGCCCCGGCCTTGGCTCCGGACACATGGAAAGTTGAGCTTTTAGACCAGGTTTTGATAAGTTTATCCTCTCTTCGAGCTTGGCGGTTAAGTCCTTATAATTCATGATTGGATTTTATCTTATTTTGGAGGGTGAAAGGATTTTCCCCCTCTTTGTTTAAAAGGCGTTGGGTGAGGGAATGGAAAAGGCGTTTCTGGAGGCGGCATGTTTTTAGGTTTTCCCGGCAGGGTTTTTTTCTGAGGGCCTCTTCCGGGCAGACAAATTGAGAGACCAGGTGTTCTAGGGAAACTTTGCGGTCTGATTCCATAAACCAGACCCAGGCAGCGTGGATTGCTGCACCCAAGGCCGCTCCTTCGCCTTCGACCGGCACTACTTCCGTTTCAAAGATATCGGCAATAGCCTGCCGCCACACCTCTGATCTGGCCAGCCCTCCTGTCAGGCGGATCTCTATCGGCTTTACAGGCATGCGCTGGAATCCCTCATATAGATTTAAAATATGCCCTTCAAGCACAGCTCTGCCTAGGATATCAGGAGTAAAATCCTCCAGCCCAAATCCGAAATAAACGGGCGAAGCCTCTGGGACATCTGGAGTGCGTTCTCCGGAAAACCAGGGGATCAATATCCGGCCTGAGTTTCCAGCCCGAGTCTGTTTTATCAGGCGGCTGAATCTATCATGGGAAAGGCTGTGTTGTGTCAGGAATTGATTGTATCCATTGGCCAGGTTGGAGACACAGAGCAGGGAGAGATAATTACCGGTAGAGTCACAGAAAGCGGCAATTTCTCCTGTAGGGTCGATATAGGGTTCCTTCATAAAGGTGTATGCAGTCCCACTTGTCCCGAGGCTTACAGTAACAATCCCCGGTTTAATATTTCCAGTACCTATTGCCCCGTACATATTATCTCCACTTCCGGCGTCAATTTTGCATTCCGAAGAGAATCCGAACTTTTTAACCAGGGATTTTGCTAAAAATCCGATACTTTGATTTGATGGCTTTATTTTAGGAAGTTTTTGCTGCAGCCTGGGATCTATGGCTGAAATGATTTTTTCCGACCATTTCCCGGTTTTTGGGTTCCAAAGCGCCATTCCGGATGTATCTCCCGGTTCTAGGCAGATTATTCCTCCTGTAAGGAACCAGTTGATATAATTGTGGACCAGAAAAAAGGTGGAAGTTTTCTTATAATTATCAGGCTCGTGCCTTAACATGTGATAAATTTTTGCAGCGGTGTATCCTGTTCTCTGGCTGTTGCCTACTTCTTTGATCATGGCCTCCCGGCCACCCACAGCGTCATAAAGCAAAGCGCATTCTTTGGCAGTTGAGAAGTCATTCCAAAGTTTACTCCGCTGACGTGACAGGTTTCCGGCAGAGTCAAGGGCGACTAATCCGTGTTGCTGCCCGGAAATAGAGATACAATTGATTGTGTTCTGTTGAATTTCAGATTCCTGCAAATTCCGAAAGATTGACTCGACCGCTTCTATCCACATCAAGGGGTTTGATTCTGAGGCTCCTTCTCCCAGCCCTTGGACCACTCCGCTGCAGGTAGAATAGTGTTGTAGGTCTTTGTCGTAATTTATCGAATCAATATAGACTACTGCTTTTTTACCGGAATCGATAATAACTATTTTACACCCCTGGGTAGAAACATCCAGACCTGCGAACAGCCTCATTATTCCTCCATTGCAGCCTACATTTTATCTTTTTTCTTTCGGTTTATAAACAGATAGCCGGCGAAAGATTTTAGAACCCCCGGGATTGCGGCTATCCGTTTGGATATGGATTTAGAAAAAAGCAGGTCCAGCCCCTTTTTCATAGATTCAATCATCTTTGTTGTATAGGGAAACCACCAGAGCTTTTGGGTATGAGATTGAGGGTCTCGGTTGATATACTTAATATTTACCATCTCATCCAAGCCTTTTTCTCCATGTACCCAGCCGATTCCGCTGTTTTTGATCCCAGTCCAACCTGCTTCTGCTATCCCGAATGAGACGATCACATCGTTTATCATAACAGTTCCAGCTTCTATACGCCGGGCGAGCTTTTCCCCCCGTTTTTTGCTTCCTGTCCAGATGGATGATGCCAAGCCGAAAGTAGAGTGGTTGGCCAGAGCGATGGCTTCATCGTCGTCTTTAACCGGAGTTAATAAGACGATGGGTCCGAATATTTCTTTATTAATAGGTTGCGGGATGGATTTATCCCAGAGGATCAGAGTCGGCTCGAAGAAATATCCTTTTTTGTCGATACGGTTCCCTCCGCATAGTACTTTTGCTCCTTTTTCCTGTGCTTGTTTGACAAAATCTTCCATTTTTTCAAGTTGAGCTTGGTTGCCCAACGGTCCCATATCTGTATCATTATCAAGGCCATTGCCGCTGCGAATTTGCTTTGTTTTTTCTATTAACAATGCGATAAGGCGGTCTTGTATCTTCTCATTTAAATAGATGTGTTCTATACTGTTACAGTTTTGCCCGCAATTACAGAATCCGCCCCAAATCAGGCCGCTGCTGGTTATGTCTAAATCCGCGTCTTCACAAACAATAGCAGGGTCACTGCCGCCCATTTCTAAAACATTTTTCATAAGCAAACAGGCGCATTGTTGGAAGATATTGTGGCCTACCCCAGTGCTGCCGGTAAAGAATATTTTTTCGACTCCGGCATTAATGAGAGCTTTGCCCTGAGTTGCGCCACCTTGGACGATCTGAAAAATGTGTTCAGGAACGCCTGCTTCTATAAAGAGGTCCCGTATTTTATGCCCAATTAAGGGTGTAAATTCTGAGGGTTTAAATACGACAGCATTCCCGGACAAAAGCGCCGGCACGATGATGCCCATTGGGATAAGTAGAGGCCAATTCCAGGGAGAGATGATCCCTAAAACTCCCAGAGGTTCAAAATACATATAGCTTTTCCGGCGCTTGAAAAGCATGTGATGAAGGGGAATCCTCCGGTCATCAAGGAATTTATTTGCTCGCTTGGCATAATATCCCATAATATCAATAGCACCGCTCACCTCCAGGACCAGGGATTCATTAATCGGCCGGCCCATTTCCAAGGTGATCAGGCGGGATATATTTTCTTTATGCGCAAGCAGAAGCTGTTGGGCTTCTTTTATGATCCGGGAGCGTTTGCTCAACCCTGACCCTCTCCACTGGGGGAAAGCTTTGTGGGCATTAAGGACTATTTCTTTGACCTTTTCGGGCGGAGTTTGTTCTGTTTGCCCTACGGTTTCCAGGGTTGCGGGGTTTATAGAGTTTATTTTTTCCATAATTATTCCATAGGCTTAAAACGTATGTTCATAAGCCATCCTTTCATCAGTTTTAAAGGGTAGAGAATAAATCCATCGATTATCAAGGAGGGCCGGACCAGGGGGGCAAACAGCAGGAATCTGACCATCATGTCCCATACTATCCTTTTGTGAGTCGGGGGGCATCCTTTTATCCTTACGATTCGTTTAGCTTGGATGTGAGGGGAAGCTTGGGCACAGTCTCCTAAGAGAAGCACTGTTTTGGCAGAGATTTCCCCCCCCACTTTTCCTATAAGGATAGAAAGCTTGGGGAAACGCTTTAAAAGTTTCGGCT
>JAUWTR010000159.1 GCA_030614645.1 Candidatus Aminicenantota bacterium | reverse complement strand
GAAGCTGTGATAATTCACCGCGAATCCGCTGCAACGAAGTAGATGCAGTAAGATCGGCTCGCCCGGAGGGTAAAAAGTGCCAATGTTAAAATTAGATATTGGTTTTTTTAGTACATCATTGGCAATTTTTATGAATAACCAGGATCCGCAGCAACCGAAAAGAACGGACGAAGAATGGCGTTAAAAATAGAGATTATATTGTGACCGAAAGGTTAAATTGAGTTATTGTTGGAATCAATGTAAAATACTGATTAAAAAAGATGTATCATCCATATCGACATTTTTTATGAATAGTTAATGTTTATTGATCAAGTCAAAGTGACTTTAATTGCCGGGTATGGGGGGAGGGGTTGCCTTAGCTTTCGCAGAGAAAAGGGGGTTCCCAGGGGTGGTCCGGATGGAGGTCGGGGAGGTGATGGCGGTAATATCTATCTCATCTCTGATGAAAACATAAATTCACTTACTTATTTTCGGTATAAATCCATTAATAAGGCAAGCAGAGGCGCACATGGTGAGGGATCGAAACGCTATGGAAAAAGAGGGGAAGACCTTGTTCTGAAAGTGCCGGTAGGAACGGTTGTCAGGGAAGATAAAAAGAAAGAAATTCTATTTGATTTTACCTGGTCAGGACAAAAAATATTAGCTGCGAAAGGAGGGAAAGGTGGACTGGGAAATGCCGCTTTTGTCTCCTCAACCAACCGGGCGCCGCGAATATATGAAGAAGGGGAATCTGGGGAGGAACGTGAGCTTATTCTGGAATTAAAACTTATTGCTGATGTTGGATTAGTGGGATTTCCTAATGTGGGGAAATCGACTTTGATCTCTAAAATATCTGCAGCTAAACCGGTGATTGCTGACTACCCTTTTACAACTCTGATACCGAATCTGGGAGTAGTTGATGTTGATGAATTTAAAAGCTTTGTTATTGCTGATATTCCTGGTTTGATCAAAGGAGCTCACCTCGGCCATGGATTGGGAGTTCAGTTTCTCAAACATATTGAGAGAACTAAAGTCCTTGCTCACATTGTGGATGTATCCCCTTATTCGCAAAGGAATCCCAGGGAGGATTATTTCATAATAAAAAAAGAGATCGCATCCTTTAATAAAGAGCTAATAAAAAGACCCCAGATACTGATTGCAAATAAGATCGATATGTTGGACAATGACAAGACTAGGTTAGCAGCAGTCAGGCAGTTGGCCCAAAGGCAAGGAATGCCTTTTTTTGCAATTTCAGCATTGGAAGAAAAAGGACTTGAACAATTGATATATGCAATTAGTCGAGAGTTGCAGAAATAAGAGTAAGATATGACTTAAATCAGTAAGCATATAGAATATATTTACATATGGATAAAACAAAAATCGGTCTTTTTGGCGGAACATTTAATCCGGTTCATCAAGGGCATATAAAAGCTGCTGAACGTGTCCAGCAAAAGTTCTGCCTTGATAAGGTGCTCTTTATTCCCTCCAATATTCCGCCCCATAAAAAAATGGAAGCCGTTGCCCTTCCTGAGCACCGTTCGAATATGGTTAAATTGGCTATTGCTGATTTTCCCCGATTTGAATTGTGTTCTGTAGAGATGGAGGCAGCGGGGAAGTCTACTCGATCTATACTCTTAAAAAGATAAAAAAAATGTTTCCTGATAATGATGTTTTTTTTATATTAGGGATTGATGCTTTTTCAGAGATAGATACCTGGAAGGATTATGAAAAAGTTTTGCAACAATGTTGTTTTATTGTAATCAGCCGCTCTGGTTTTCGTCTGTTGGATGCTAAAGAGGTTATTGGAGGCAAGTATGGGGGCAGGATTTGTGATGTTTCCGGAGCGCAAATTGGAAGAGATTACAAATTTCTCCCCGGAAAAATATTTCTTTTCCCGATAAATGCGCTTGATGTGGCTTCAACCGAGATCCGAAAAAGAATCAGGGGGGGGGCTTCATGGGAGGGAATGGTTTCTGAAAGAGTTGAATATTATATAAAGGAGAATAAACTTTATCAAAAAAATGAATAAAGAAAAGCACACAAAGATATCCAAAAATAGCCTTCCTCAAGGAGTTATAGTAAGCCTAAAGGCCTCTCAAGCTAAAAAAGCCGAAGGAATTATTGTGCTGGACCTGAGCGAGATATCCTCTTTTACAGATTATTTTATTATAATGCATGGGTACTCAGACAAGCAGAATATTGCCATATGTAATAGCGTTGCCCGGGCATTAAAAAAAGCAAACTTTAAGCCTCTTAGTATTGAGGGTTTAGATAAAGCAGAATGGGTATTAATGGATTATGGGAGTTTCATAATTCATATATTTTCTGAGCATGCTCGGGAATATTATTCGTTGGAAAAACTGTGGGGAGATGGACCAAAACTAGACATAAAAAATGAAATTAAAAATATTATGGCCGGGGAAAACAAATAACAAGGCTATCCGGGATCTTCAGGAATTCTATATCGATAAAATTGACAGGCTGGGGAAATTTAAACTGATAGAAACCCAGGAGGCGAAAGGAATTCCAGAAAAATATTCCGAACGGATTAAAGAAATTGAGGCAAAAGGATTTGAAAAATATTTAAAAGATGATTATATTATTTGCCTCTTGGATAGAGGCAAAGAAATGAGCTCAAAACAGTTTGCAAGATTTTTAAGTAAAACCTCTATGAATTACCCGCATTCTATCACATTTATATTAGGAGGATTTGTAGGTCTGGCTGATAGAATAATTAAAAGAGCAGATCTTCTGTTATCGATATCTCAGATGACCTTTTCTCATGAGTTGACCAGAGTTGTTCTTTTAGAACAGATCTATCGTTCTTTGTCCATGATCAAAGGAATGAAGTATGCTAAATAGGGAGTCGGAACTTGATAAAAAAAGACTGAAGGCCATTCTCTGGACACTGCCTTCTATCAAATATCAGATTAATCAAGAGGAAGCTTCTTCTTGACTCTTGGCCGAAAAGGATGGCGGCTGGCTTTTGCAAAACTAGCAGAGTTACTTTTTTTCCCTTCTTTTTGTCGTATATGTAGGGTGTTGTTAGAGAAACCTGGAGAAAAGGTCGTTTGTAATAGCTGTCTGGATAAAATTAAACCGCGCAGTTCTCCTTTCTGTTTGAGCTGTGGGCGGTTTTTTGATGCTCAGGGGAAGCCCCATCTATGTGCTGCTTGTATTTGCTCAAGGCCAACATTTTCATATCATCGCTCATTTAGCTTATACCAAGGGATTTTAAAGGATATTATTCTTCTTTATAAATACCAAAAATACAAAGTATTGGGAAAGCTTTTGGCCCGGCTTGTTTATCAAGGCTTAAAAAAGGATGATCGTCTATGGTGGGGGGTAGAAGTTATCATACCGGTGCCTCTACACCCAGCACGGAAAAAAGCCCGCGGTTTCAACCAATCCAGAGTGTTAGCCCGGGAACTTGGGAAGATAGCAAATATTGGTATTATTGAAGGAGCTCTTATCAAGCCTGTTAATGTCCCTCCTCAAACCACGCTGACTGCAAGGGAACGGAAAAAAAATATTAGAGGGGCTTTTAAGGTCAGAGATAAAGCTAAAATAAAAGATAAAACTATCCTTCTTTTAGATGATGTGTTTACAACAGGAGCTACAATCCAGGAGTGTAGTGCTGTTTTAATTAATGCCGGCGCTAAGGAAGTCAGAGGGATTACAGTCGCTCAGGCGTGAAATTAGAAAAATGAGATAGGTTTCCTACCTGGATGAGCCCTGGATCAGGACAGTTACTTCCCCTTTGATTGTTTTGGACTTAAGCTTATAGAGCAGTTCCTCTGCAGAGCCGCGGATAAATTCTTCAAAGATTTTGGTCATCTCCCGTGCGATTACAATCTGGCGGTCGCTGAGGGTATGTTGGATAGTATCAAGGAAGGACATAATTTTTCGGGGTGGGAGATAAAAAATAAGAGTTGCATCAATGCTTGAAAGGGAGTGCAAAAGTTTTTTTGTTGCTTGTTTTTTGACCGGGGGAAATCCCAGGAACAGAAATTTATGAGTGGGTAGCCCGGCAGCACAAAGGGCGGTAGTCACTGCAGAGGCGCCAGGAATAGGAACAATCTTGATATTCTCATTTATTGCTGCCCGGACAAGAAGAAAGCCTGGGTCTGAGATACAGGGCGTTCCGGCATTAGAGATCAAGGCTACATCAGTCCCCTCTTTTAACAGGGTCATGATCTGTTTTGTTTTTTGCTTTTCTTTGGGCTGGTAATAGCTGATGAGTTTATTTCTTAGTTTGTATTTATTAAATAGCTTTCTGCTGTGGCGGGTATCTTCACAAGCAATCACTGATACTGTTTCAAGAATTTTTAATGCTCTTAAAGTCAGATCATCAAGGTTCCCGATGGGAGTGGCTACAATATAGAGAGTACCGGTCATGTTTATTTGTCCTGGTCATAAGGGTAGAGAATATCATTGCCGGCTGTTAGTTCTGATAATTTAGCAATGGGAGGCATTCTGCGTTTGAATTCTGAGTTTTTTATCATATTGATTATTTTATCGACTTTCTTTTTTGCGAAACCAGAAGAAATAAGTTCATCCCGTGACTTTTTTTTGTCAATTAATTGAAGCAATATTTTATCGATTTCGTTGTATGAAAGGCCAAGATCATCCTCATCGGTTTGTCCGTCCCAGAGCCCGGCAGTCGGTGTTTTGGTAAGGATATTGGCAGGAACTCCCAGATGACGCCCCAGTTGCCGTACCTGCGTTTTATAAAGGTCTCCGATAGGGTTAATAGCACAAGCCATATCACCGTGAATAGTCCCATACCCAATCAAGAGCTCTGTCTTATTGCTGGTCCCAAGGATCAGGGCGTTTTGGCGGGCGGAAAAATCGTACAGGATCGACATCCTTTCCCGGGCCATTTTGTTGCCAATAAGAACTCTTTTTTTTGTGGGATAACGGGAATAAAAAGCATCGACTGAGGGAGAGATGTCTATTGTTTCAGAATGGATTCCCAGAGTATGGGCAACATCTTCGGCCTCTTCTACATCTTTACGGAATGAATCTCCATACGGCATTATCAGTCCGGTTACATTACAAGCCCCAAGTGCCCGGGAAGCAAGAAATGCCGTGACAGTTGAGTCAAGGCCGCCTGAAAGACCGAAAACTGCTTTTTTTATATTAAATTTATATAGTTCTTTCTGGATGAATTTTGTAATAAATTTTTCAATATCCGCTTCGTTGATCTTCATTCTTATTATCCTTCATTTTTTCTTTTCCTTAATCTTGATTCCTGCTTTTATATTTTAAAAATTATAATAATTTC
>JAUWTR010000224.1 GCA_030614645.1 Candidatus Aminicenantota bacterium | reverse complement strand
GTGTGGATTTATGCCTTAGTTCAGGATTTAAATCAGCAATTGTATCATCAGGGAATCCTAATTTACTTGAAAAGCTTGCAAGTTTGATAGGTCGGTTGACTTCAATAGAATCATATTTAATAGGGGGATCAAGAGCAGGGAGGTCCATTCCATATTTAGCGGGGTTATTTATGATGAGAAGTGTTGCTATGAAACGGGGAACAAAACGTGAGGTTTCACGGGGAAGCATAGGATAGAGATCCCAGAAATTATCCAGGTAGTTAATACGTTGTGCCTTTATGATGCGTCTGACTCGGAATTCCCCACAATTATAAGCAGCAAGTGCAGTTGTCCAGTCTCCAAACCAGGAATGGAGCTCTTTAAGGTATTTCACAGCGGCCTGGGTAGCTTTCTCCGGATCCATTCGTTCGTCAATCCAGCGATCCCGTTTTAGACCGTAACGATACCCTGTGGATGCAATGAACTGCCAAAGGCCCAAGGCTCTTGCTCGAGAATAGGCCCTGATTTTAAACCAACTTTCTATCATAGGCATCCAGGATAGCTCTTCAGGCAGACCTTCTATGCGCAGTTTTTCCAGGATTATTTGCCGGTACCGGCCGGAACGCTTGTATCCTTCCTGGAAAAATTTATTTTCTTTTGTTTGAAAGCTTTTAATTTCTCTAAGGACATATTTATTTTCAATAAGGGGGATCGTCTGATGATTTTCCCCGATGGCAGTAGCCCTTGAGGCATAAACTTCCTGTATCCTTTGGGCAATTAACAGTCTGAGGTCATTTTTCTCCTGGATAAGGGGGGAGTCTGGAGGAATTGTTATTTGTAGAATGAGATTATATGCTTCATCCAAAGCTGTTATTGCAGTATCAAGGTCACCTTGGTCCCAGGCAATGCGCGCCTCTAGGTAGGTGTTCATGGCTCCTTCCATTACTTCTTCCGGGTCTTGTACTTCCTCTTTTTTTTCATCTATTGGAAAAAGCGATTCGGCAATAACTGTTTCTTGAATAAATTTATTTTCTATGGGAGGAACCTCTTCCTCGGCCGGCTCAGTATATGTATTTAGGGGTTCTGAAACCGGTTTTATCCGGGCAGCACAATTTGCCAGAAACAATAAAGTAATTATTAGGGCCGGGATTAAGATATATTTTTTCGGCATTTGTTATTTTCCAGGAAACAGTATTTATAGCATTTACCAGTATTGTCGTCAATCCAAACTTTGATGCCAGCTCCAGGCGGTGCTTATTATAGTTTCGATATCAGAACAGCTTAGTTCCCAGCCAAGCAGCTCTTTTGCTTTTTTATTGGAAGCAAGAAGTATTGGGGGGTCACCTTTCCTGCGGAGCTTGAGTGTGTGAGGGACTTTTTTCCCTGTAACTTCCTCGGCTTTCTTAATTATTTCGAGCACTGAAAATCCATTATTCGAGCCGAGGTTAATAAACATGCTCTCCGGTGAGGATAGAAGTTTTTTTAAGGCCAGAACATGGGCTTTTGCCAAGTCAGTTACATGAACATAATCGCGGATAGCAGTGCCGTCCGGAGTGGGGAAATCAGTTCCGTAGACTTCCAGTTTCTTTTTTTCCCCTAAAAGAGACAATAAGATATTAGGAATAAGATGAGTTTCCGGGTCATGCATTTCACCCGTCTGGCCTTCTGGGTCTGCACCGGCTGCATTAAAGTACCTTAGTGATATAAAATTAATTCCATAAGCTCTGGAGTAATCCTGTAGTATCTTTTCAACAAAAAATTTTGTCTGTCCATAGGGATTGATAGGGTGGAGGTTATGAGATTCTGTTATCGGAGTTTTGTCTGGAAGGCCGTATACAGCTGCGCTGGACGAGAAAATAAAATTATTAACTCCGGCTTCCATCATGGCTTCCAACAAGTTCATGCTGCTGATAAGGTTTGCTCTATAGTATTTTTGGGGATTTTCGAACGACTCTTTTACCTGGATCAAAGATGCGAAATGAAGTACTGCGCTAATTTTATATTTTTTGAAAACCTGTTTTAAGCAATGTCTATCCATAAGATCGCCTTCAAATACTTTGCCGCCTGTGATCAGATCCCTTTTTCCGGTTGAAAAATTATCAAAAGTAACAACATTATAATCTTCTCGGGTAAGTTCTTTGACTGTATGTGATCCAATATAACCGGCTCCTCCGGCTACCAATACATTCATTCTTTCTCCTTAGTTATCAACTTTTTTGCAATTTTCAAACCGTCTTTTTTGGTAACAAACTCAGTGTCAAGCTGAAGCTGATATAGTTGTTTAAGCATTTTTCCCATTTCAGGTCCGGGTTGAAAACCGAGTTTCATTAGATCTCGGCCCATAATTTTTGGCGCAATAGTTTTTTTAGAGACATTTAAAGCTTTAAACTTACTAATAATCCATTGGCTCATTTTATCCAAATCATTTACTGGGGTTTCGTTTCTGCCAGCCCGGTCAGCTGCGTCGAGATAGATAAGTAGGGTAATTTCTCCTGATACATCTACAGCAAGCCGGTTAAAAGCCTTTTTTGTGACAATTTTGCGGTTTTGCCAGAGTTCTGAAACCCGGTGGTGGCAATGGATAAGTGATAAAACAGTTTTCCTTATATCATATCCTTCCCAGGAAAAGATCTTTAACCGGTCGAATACCTTCTTTGTTATCTTTTCGCCTGTAATATCATGGCGGTTATTGGTGATCACCATCCTGCCTTTTTTAAATTCCCAATTAACGGTTGCTGGTTTGCCTATGTCATGGAAAAGAGCGGCTAAGAGAAGTACAAGCCTTTCTTGCCGGGATAGATCAGATTTATTTGTCAGTCGCTTTGCCTGGTCAACTGTGATCTTTGTATGCTGCCAAACACTGTTGTGACCGTATTTATCCTTTTCCGGATGAAACTTCGAATCCTGGATAGAGAGGGTAAGGGCATAAAGTTCAGGAAATAGCTGACGTAGGGCATCAAGTGTAAATAATTCTTCCAGCCCGAATGAAGGTTGGGTAGAGTCCAAAAGGATCTTAAACAGTTCTTCATTGACTCGTTCCATACTCAGGCCTGTAAGGTCGACCTTTTTTGCAGCTGAATATATCTTCTGTTCAAGAGTAAAACCCAGTACTGAGGCAAAACGGGCAGCCCGGATGATGCGCAGGGGATCATCAGGAAAAGCCTTTGGATTCGTAAGTCGGATTTTTTTTAAGTTGATATCTTCTTTTCCGTTAAATGGATCAAGAACAGTTCCGCCTTCAAGGTGTACGGCCATGCTGTTGCAACGGAAATCTCTTCTTCTTAGGTCGGCTTCAACCGGCATGTCAGGATCTGCCTCAATAATAAAATCTTTGTGGTCCTTTGGTCTTTCTATTTTTGGTTTATCTTGCCTGGGAAGAGCTATATCATAGGTATGGTCGGCTTTAGTAAATTTTATAACTCCAAAACTCTTTCCGACTAGATCAACTCTGCCATGAGGCTTTAAAGTGTTAATTATTTCCTGTACTGTGTTATGAGTTATAAGAAGATCGAATTCTGAGGTTATCCTATTCATTATTTTATCCCGGACACAGCCACCAACTGCATATATGTCTTTACCAAAGAGACGGATAAATAATTCTTTTTCCGGGAAATCAATAACGATTTTATCCATTGTATATTCAATATTTTACAATGAATCCTGCAGGAATACAATTGACCTGACCTTATTCTTGCTTAATGCTCAGAAGCTTAGAAAAAATAAGGGAATTCCAGTTTTGGGAATCCTGGAAATTCATGGTGTATTAGTGTATCCTTGATGTTTAACTTTGATAGAGAGGAAAAATATGATTAAAAGAATATGTCTATTTTTTATGGCTTTGTTTATTATCTCTAATTCTGTTCTCTTCTCAAAACTTAATGATGATATAAATATTTCGCTGAAAGAAAAGCAGGTCCAGGAGTTAAGCCAGGATGGACTTACTTTAGTTTTTTATGTAGATATAACAAATTCATCTTCTAAGACATATTACCTCTCCGGATACAGTTACCGATTTATTGTAGATCAAAAAGAGTATATCCGCCTCAAGACTCCCCTTGAGCAAGGACTTAATATCGAAGCTTTAAGCAACACTCTTATTGCTCTGCCTGTGAAGATCACCTATGATCTTCTGTTCAATGCAATAAGTGGATTGAG
>JAUWTR010000281.1 GCA_030614645.1 Candidatus Aminicenantota bacterium | reverse complement strand
TTCCTCGCAGACAATATTTACCGTGGTTACATCCGGGCTCTGACCGGCGGAGGTCGTCAATATTGGATATTCTGCTTTGGGGATTTCTTCCGCTCCCACAGGGGAAGCTAGATAAAGAATAAAACTGCAGATGATCACTGTATAAAAGGCAGTTCTAGTTATTTTATTCATATCATAATTCTCCTTTTTATCCTTAACCGGGATTATTATTTCTTTTCTCTCGGTTTTAAATTATGGAATCTGATCATTTCTTTAAGCCACCACTCAGGATAGGGAAGGTTTATTTTTTTTCTGGTCCTTTTATTGTAAATGCTTAATCCACGGTATTTGACAAGCAGGTCATCACCAAGTTTCCACCAGGCATTAACCACACTGTTTGCATGAGAGTTGGAAAAGTCAGTAAGAAATTCCACTGCTTTAGCTGGATCTTTTTTGTAAAGATCGAAGGCAAGAGTATCGATGGCAGGGATTCGTTCTATTGTTCTGGATTCCCATTTTTCCAGGGCTTTTTTAACATCTTGGATGGCATGGGAGTAGGCGACTTGAGTGTGGAAATCTACATAGTCAAAGGCCCAGCGTGCGGATTTGCGGTTAAATTCCCAATGGTCACCGACCTGAAAAGACATAGGTATTTCAGTTATTCCGATATAAAGGGGCATATAGCAGGCTGTATCCTGAGCTCCGAATGCCAGCCATACTATTCCGCCTATGGGATTAGGCAGCCAGTCCCTTACCTGAGTTATAGTAGTATATTCTGCCCTGTTTACTCCAATCGTGCGGGGTGTATTATAGGTTTCTCCTTCTACTTTAACCGGCCGGGGATGATAATTCGGATTGCTGAATGGTCCCCCTCTGAGTCCTTCTGCTGGGTCGAATTTTGTACCTTGGTATTTATCACGAGTCAGATTCATTACGTCTTCTACTGAAAGTTTTTTATCCGGTTTAACTGAAAAGGGAAATTCCATATTTGAGGTATCTGGGCTGAAATTTTTTGAAGGTGCTGCCAGGTCGAAGAAACGCCACTGGCGGGCCCGGGATCCACCGCTTAAGCTGGCGCTTGTGTCGGAAGGAGCATAAGCTTTTTTCCAGCTGAAAGGTTCTCCGCTCTCAGGATCATAGTATTTGTGTTTGACTGCAAGAGAGATAACATTTGAAGAGGCCATGAAATAATCGGGATTTTCCAGGTCTATTTCTCCGATCCTTGATTCATTCGGGCAGACACTTACATGATCGTCCGGTACTCTCTGGGCACACCATACAGCACCGGGTTTGCCGCTTTTGGGCGTCCAGAGCGGCCCTACTGGTATTATCTCAAAGATCCACGCTTCCTTTGGGTCGGATACAGCCAGCATCTCTCCGTCGTCATTAAATCCGTAGCCGTATTTTTCTGCTAATGTGCCCATGATCTTTATGGCATCGCGGGCGGTTTTGGCTCTTTCCATTCCTAGTTGGGTAAGAGTTGTCAGGTCGATAAGTGCTGAAGGTGTTGTGTTTCTCAACTTACTGCGGCAGCCGATAGTTGATTCTGATATAGCCACCTGGTTTTCGTTCATATAACCGAACATCCCATGGATATAGGCACATGTATGTGAGACTTGAGGAATATCAGTTCCTGTGTAGTCATCCTTGTATTTTTCCCATTTCAAGCCCTTAGAGGGCGGCCAGGTTACATACTGGGATATATGGTAGATCTTGCGTACGGAACCTGATTTGTGGTCTGCTGCAGGAACATACCGGAAGGTCCAGTCACATATACCGCAGTCACAAGTGTGGGTAGACATAACTGAGCCATCGACTGAGGCATCCTTCCCGACGATTATGACTGTGCATCCTTCCGGATCGGCCGGGAATAAGGGATCATTTTGGGAGCATTCTGCCTGAGCATCTCCGAATGAATTAAGCAGAATAACAGCAACGCTAATAAAAAATAAGGCAATGAATAATTTTTTAATCTTCATATTTCCCTCCTAATTTTAACAATTAATAAAAAATTATCGATATAAATAATACTTAGAAAATGGTGAATAGTAAATGGAAAATAGAAATTTTAATTAAAGTATAGATCTTTTTTATTTATTATTGCGGGATTGTGATAATAATATCCCACTCCGTTTTTAACTATCCCGGCATAGCGGGGTACGTTTTTTACCCGAATAGAGCGGTCAGGAGATTTTCGCGAGAACTGGCGCAGCAATTCCAAAACAGCAGAACAGTGCTGCCCGACACGATTTTCCATAGGCCATCCGGATTCATCATAAGGAACGAATAGTTTATTTTTTTTTGCCAGACCCAGTAAAAAGGGGTCTTTCCCGTCTAATAAGAGTTTTACTGTCTTGGGTCCGGTAGGTTGGTCCAGGAAGGGCAGGGGAGCCTCCAGCAGGAAAGGCAGAGTATCTGAAAAATCCCCGATCTCGCGGTGGGAAAGCCCCCTGAATCCGGAGGGGGAAGGTTCCACATGGTTATCAAAGCCTTCCCGTGCTTTTAATGTCAGAGAAGTCATAGTGGCGATGCGCATTGCCTTTTCAGGAGCTACAATACAGTTTGTTACCGGAAACATGGTCTCTGCCCCGTGAATGTCTACAGCCATATCGACTTTTTCTGTTCTCATCAGCTCCATAGCTGCGTAAGTGACCTTTTCCATAAGAGCGCCGTTCGGCCTTCCGGGCCAGGTCCGGTTTGTATTGCGGATATCCAGGAAGGAGAGCAGCTGCTTGTCAGGATAATGGACATAAACATCCGGGTCCGGCCATTGGTCCAAAGGAGATGCATCCCGGTTTCCCATCCTGAATTTTTTTGCCCCCCATGAGGTCTGGATCTCAAAATAAAGCGGATAGCCGTCTCCGGGGCGGGTATTGCGGCCGGCGCTGTTATTAAATTGGGGAATAATTATCAAAGTTCCTTTTTCTACTACTGCGTTTTCCAGAAAGATCAGGGCGGCAAGAAGCGAGGCAGGTTCATTGGAATGGGTATTAGCTAAAATTAGCATCTTCCCCCCCGGTTCTTTCCCTTCCAGGAAAAAAACATGGGTGTCTGCCATTGTTCCTTTAAGTCCTGAACAGTAGTCACTGAGCATTGTGACTTTATTTACGCCGGCACCGGCGGCTAAGGCCATACGGAAGTGCCTGTGCTTGTATAGCTGGATTCCCGCGGTAATTACTAGTGCAGATACGATCAGGATCAGAATAACTTTAATTTTCCATTGCTTTGGCATTATCCTCTCCTGTTACTTAACCCGCAGTAATCTTAAAATAAAGGGGACCATAACCAGTAAATAAAGCAGCATGTCATTGACGCTTTTTTTCTCTTTAATAAAATTCCATATCAGCATTGCCAGTATATAGGCGCTGATAATGTAATAGATGAGCATAATAAATGGCATTAATTACCTCTTTATTTCCATTAAATACTCCACTTCACCAGAAAGTCCAGGCGAGCGCTGAAAATCACCATAAGGATTCCCACTGCTGTGATAACCAGCCAGGGAAGCCAGGTGCTTTTTAGAAAG
>JAUWTR010000085.1 GCA_030614645.1 Candidatus Aminicenantota bacterium | reverse complement strand
CCGACAAATATTAACAATGTCGAGACCTGGGGCAATATCCCTATAATAATCGAAAAAGGCTCAGACTGGTTCGCAGGTATTGGAACTGAAAGCAGCAAAGGAACAAAGATCTTCTCTCTGGTTGGAAAGATCAACAACACCGGCCTAGTCGAAGTTCCGATGGGAATTACTTTAAAAGAAGTTATATATGATATCGGGGGTGGTATTCCCGGTGATAAGGAATTTAAAGCTGTGCAGACCGGAGGACCATCAGGCGGATGTCTTCCTAAAGAAAAATTGGACCTGCCAATCGATTACAAAAGCCTGACAGAAGCAGGCTCCATCATGGGATCAGGTGGCATGATTGTTATGGACGAGGATACTTGCATGGTGGATGTTGCCAAGTACTTCCTGAACTTTCTCCGTGATGAATCCTGCGGCAAATGTCTTTCCTGCCGGGAAGGCACCCAACGCATGTGGGAAATAGTATCTAACATTTCGGAAGGAGAAGGAAAAGAAAGCGATCTCGAGTTACTAGAGAAACTGGCTTATTCTGTAAAAGACGCATCCATGTGCGGCTTAGGACAGACCGCAGCTAATCCTGTTCTATCCACATTGAGATACTTCCGGGATGAATATCTGGCACACATAAAAGATAAAAAATGTCCTGCAGGTGTATGTAAAGCCCTAATTAAGTACTCAATCATATCTGAAAACTGCACCGGCTGTTTAGCATGTAAAAAAGCCTGTCCGGAAGATGCCATTTCTGGAGAATTAAAGGAAGTCCATGTCCTGGATGATAATAAATGCATTAAATGCGGAGCCTGTTTTGAGGTTTGCAATTTTGATGCCATCAAAATAGAGTGAGGATATAATGATTAATTTAATAATAAACAATCTTGATGTCCGAGCAGAAGAAGGCCAAACAATCTTAGAAGTGGCTAAATTTTATGGCCTTGAAATACCGACTCTTTGTTACAACGAAGGCCTGAGTGTATACGGGGGCTGCCGGCTTTGCTTGGTAGAAATAGGAGAGGCACCTAAAACAAAACTTGTCTCTTCCTGCACCTACCCGGCAGAGGAAGGATTAGTTGTCCATACTGACACCAAAAGAGTTTTAGAGGCCAGGAAAATGATGATCGAGCTTATGTTATCAGTAGCACCTAACTCCAAGGTCATTCAAGATTTAGCTTCAAAATTCGGAGTCAAACAGCAGCGGTTCAAAGTCCGCAACGAAGAATGCATTCTTTGTGGCCTTTGTGTACGCATGTGCGCAGAACAGATGGACGGGAAAGCAATAGGATTTCAAAACCGAGGATACAAGAGAAAAATATCTACTCCTTTCGACATCCGCTCTGAAGAATGCCGTCTATGCGGTGGGTGTATGTATATTTGCCCTGCCTGCCAGCTGCGCTGTCAGGGACCTGATCCAGACACTGATATCTGTAATGCTTGTCTGACTATGGACCCTACTTGTGTAGATGTCTATGATGAGCTGCAGTGCTGGATGTATGATGCCGGGCAATGCGGGACCTGTGTCCGGGAAGAACCGGAAAAAGCAAAAAATGAAACTCAGGAAAAATAAAAGAGGGAACAATGCAAAGCATGATTCTCTATCCATATAAATAAATGAGTAAATAAGGAGGAATCAAAAATGTCTTATACAAAACTCAATCGGAGCGCCGCTACTCTGACAAAAAACAGAACCGAAGGTTCGATCAGCCCTTTTAGCGGTATGTGTGTAACATGTGTAGATGGTTGTATCGGCATGTGCGAGATCGGAAAGTCAGCCTATCGCGGACATGAAGTCCTCTATCCCCAACCATTCGGTATCATCACCTCAGCATCAGAAAAAGAATACCCTGTAGACCTGTCTGATTTCACCATCCTGGGAACCGCAGTCGGCGCCCACGGCGTCGAAGCAGATAGTGATAAAGCCACCTTTCCAAAAGTCAATATTGAAACCGCCATCGGCCATGATAAAGGAATTAAACTGAAAATCCCATTTATTATTCCCGGCATGGGTTCAACAAATGTAGCAAAGCAAAATTGGGAAGGACTTGCCGGAGGAGCTGCCATTTCAGGAATTATTTTGACTGTAGGAGAAAATGTCTGCGGTATGGATGAAGAATCAGAGATCATAAACGACAGAATCATCCGTTCCGTGGATATGGAAAACAGGATCAAGTTTTACCGCGACTGGCAGGATGGATATGGAACATTTGTAGTTCAAGCAAACGTTGAAGACACTCGCCTGGGAGTACAGGAATACGCCATTGAAAAACTTGGAATCGAAACAGTTGAATTAAAATGGGGTCAGGGAGCTAAAAATATCGGAGGAGAAGTAAAGATCAAAAAGCTCTCTAAGGCTCAGGAACTGCAGCGCAGAGGATATATTGTCCTTCCCGACCCGGAAGACCCGGATACGATCAAAGCTTTTGAAAAAGGAAGTTTCAAAGAATTTGAAAGACACACCCGCCTGGGAATGGTCGAAGAAGAAACTTTTATGCAGAGAGTTGAAGAACTCAGAAAAGCAGGAGCCAAGTACGTATTCTTAAAAACCGGTGCTTACCGGCCTGTTGACCTGGCCCGGGCAGTAAAATTTGCCTCAAAAGCCAAACTCGACCTGCTTACAGTTGATGGTGCAGGCGGTGGAACCGGCATGAGCCCCTGGCGCATGATGAATGAATGGGGAGTTCCCGGTGTAGAGCTATGGTCATTGACTTATCAGTACTGCAAGAAGCTTGATGAAAAAGGCGAATTCGTTCCTGATATAGCTTTTGCTGGAGGAATCGCATTTGAAGACCAGATTTTCAAAGCACTCGCTTTAGGAGCACCTTATGTCAAGGCTATTGGCATGGCACGCGCACCGCTTGCTGCTGCTATGGTAGGAAAAACCATCGGCAAAAGAATAGATGAAAGCCAGGTCCCTGTTTATGTGGAACGCTTTGGAAATTCCAGAGAAGAAATTTTTGTAACAGCTTCCAAACTTAAGAAACAACTGGGTGACCGGTTTGATAAACTCCACACAGGCGCCTTAGGAGTCCATGGATACTTTTCAAGACTCAGCCAGGGACTCAGACAGTTCATGGCTGGAAGCAGAAAATTCAACCTCAGCTACATCACTCGCGACGACATAGCATCCCTGACAAAAGAAGCAGCCTATATCAGTGGTATTCCCTATATTACAGAAGTCGACAAAGAAGAAGTCGAGAAGATCCTGAATAGTTAAATTTAAATATTCAACAGAAATAGGAACGGGACATCCTCTTAAAAAGTAGGATGTCCCGCTTTTTTTTTGCTGCAGGTATTATTTGTGGAATTTTTTTATAAACTCCTCAACTTCAGGTACGCCCCCCTGATAGATCAAATAGCCGTTATAAGGTTCCCGCTCAGTTATCTCATCATTTATAGGTGACAGCATTATCTCTTTTACCTTATCCAGGTCATCTGTCTGCCCCAGCGCCCAGCCCAGCTTAATATAAGCTACTTCAGGCAGCATATTCTCAGCCGGAATTACTCCAAGGTCCATCATGTCCCGGCCTGTCTCATATACATACATATGTACATAGCCCCACAGAGTCTGTACTGTCATATAAACAGCCACCCCTTTTTCCGTCGCCCTTTCAAGGGCAGGATAAAGCGGTTTGTTTACATGCCCCCGACCGGTCCCAGCAATAATGATTCCCCGGTAGCCATTATCTACCAGAGAGTCAATAATATCAGGGCGCATATTCGGATAATAGTATACAATAGAAACTTTCTCTTCAAAATAAGGAAGGATGGTCACTTTTCTATCCTTTCGGCGGGGCTTATAAGAGCTCTTTATAAGTTCCACCCTATCCCGGGTAACTTTTGCCAGAGGAATATCCCCTATCGTCCTAAAAGTAGACCGATATGAGGAATGCATTTTTCTCACCCGGGTGCCACGGTGAAGAAAACCATATTCATCAGATGTAGGCCCGAACATGCATACCATAGTCTCAGCAATATCTGAATGCCCAGCTGCATAGGATGCATGCATAAGATTCAAAGCTGCATCTGAACTTGGGCGGTCAGATGAGCGCTGGGAACCTACCAGGACAATAGGAATAGGCTGGTTTTGGATCATAAAGGTCAAAGCAGCAGCAGTATGGTGAAGGGTATCTGTTCCGTGTCCGATTATTACCCCGTCTATTCCATTTTTTATCTCTTTACAAATCGCTTCCGCCAGGATCTTATACTCTTTAGGCCCCATATTTTCACTAAAGACTCCAAAAAGCTTTTCAGTCGTTATATTACAAATATCTGCCAGTTCAGGCACTGCTCCATACAGTTCCCCTGGAGAAAAAGCCGGGATCACAGCCCCGGTCCGGTAATCCAGCCGGGAGGCGATTGTACCTCCTGTACCGAAAAGTTTTATATTAGGCTTGTCATCAGAATAGGGAAATTCTTTCTCCGGTATTTGATAATTGGCCTTTTTATAACCTAATTCCTGCATATCTTTGATAGTGCCAATATTGATCCCTATGTTATATCCGGAGGCGATCTTTAAGACGATATGCTGGTCATCATCACTCTCAGACCTTGGCAATATCGTTCCTTCAAACACTCCCCTGGTAGTATCGGCCCTGACTTTTCCCCATACACGGACACTGTACTTTTTTAAGGCAGCCAGAGCCCGGCCTTGATAACCTTGAAAATTATCATCAGTCATGATCTTTCTCTCGTGAATATTCCTGTAGAATATGTTTTTTTACATAAATATTCAATGTTTCCATAGATATGTTCCCCAGCGCGACCGCTCGGAGTTGGCCCATGATCCACCGCTCCTGCGCTCCTTTCGCCTGAGTAATGCCTAATTTTACTGCTTCTCTCTGTATAGAAGAAACCTTGCTAAGTATTTCCTTTTCAGGGATTTTTTTATAACCTATTGCAGAAAGCACGGAATCAAAATCAATCCGAGGATGCTGATATATCAAAGGAAGCATACTTTTAGCCAGTTCTGTATTAATACATTTTTCTTTCAAGAATTTTAACAGCTTATAAACTCTCTCATAATAAAATTCAGGAGAAGCCGAATTCTGGCCTTCAATATGTTTTAAGTCATGTCCAAACAAGGTGCCTGTAAATCCTGGATCAATTCCGATGTCATCGATGACCTTTTCCAGCATAGGGACAAGATTGTTCCTTAAAATATAATAATAAGTATCAGAGGGAATGCCCCATTTCTGTAATTGGGAGTAACGGTCACACACATCCTTCGGTAGTTTCTTCTTCATAGCTTCAATATATTCATCATCCAGCGGAATCGGGCATGAATCAGTATCCGGATACATACGGTCTGGTCCCGGCAAAACACGTTCAAATATTGTAGTCCCATCTGAAAATGATTTTCGGCTTTCCCGGGGCACTCCTTCAAAAGCTAGGCCGCATCTTTCCTCTATGGTCTCAATCGCTGTGGGAATATCTTCCTCAGGCCCCCATAAAAGAATTTGAGCATCTCCTTTTAAGGAATTTAGCATCCTCCCGATTTTTTCCCTCTGCTCAAGAGAAAGCCTTGGTTCTATCTCCTCAGAATGCAGCAGGTTTGGTTTTTCAATACAGGCTATAACTTTTAATCTGTCACTCAATTCATCTGCAAACATCTTACCGGGCTGAGTAAAATGGGACAGGACTCCTTGAAAATGAGGTAAGTTTATAACAACAAATTTGAATTTTTTATTTTCTGCCTCTTGTACCGGAGCCCAGGTGAGATCTAATCCAGACGGATCAATGGGTTTTGACTTTATCTTCCATGTGCTTTTGTTTTTAACTTTTTTCTCAAGCAGAGCACGTATTTTAAGCAGGGCCCATTGCCTAAAGACTTCATTGTGAGTAAGTTCCGGAATCCATTTGTTATGCGAAACACCTTTGATCTCCACTCGGGAACCGCCCCTGCAGCTTACATTTACATCCTCGCGCCCGGAGCCGATGCCGACATTGACCCTTCCTGTGCTACGATTGAGGAAGCGGATATATTCCGCCCCTTCCCTCACTTCATCCGGGCTGGAAAAATCAGGATAAGTTACAGTTTCGATCAACGGCATTCCCAGCCGGTCTGTTTGATAAATGCGGACATGTCCTACATCGGAGATCTCCCGGCAGGAATCTTCTTCAATGCTGAGCTGGATTAGCCTTACTTTTTTATTTTTTAGCTGTATCTCCCCTTCTATTCCCAGAATTGCAGTACGCTGAAAACCGGTGGGAATGCTTCCGTCCAGATATTGTTTCCGAATGATATGGACTTCGCCCACAACATTCAGCTTGCACAACAGGGAAATCTCAAGGGCAATATCCAGTGCTTCCCGATTAAGGGGAAATGGAGGAGTGTCATCTATGTCATAAGTACATGCTGTCTCATTTTTGATACGATAGATTATCTGCTTACGGGTTTTAAACTCCATAAGAGCAGTCCCGTCATACTCTCCCAATTCGCTTAAAGTCGGACGCATATGGCGAACAACTTCAGCATCATACTCATCTTTAGGATTATAAAGACCAGCAGGACAGTTGCAGAAAAGTTTCTTTTTTGTTTTTAACTGCTGGTGGACCTCAAGTCCGGACCTAAAACCAAACCGGTCGTAATCAGCTTGATAGGCTTTTTTACGGGGAATATAGCCAACAGCTTGTTTACTGGATTCATAATTATCACGGGGATTAAAATTGTTGGGATCATTAACATCATTCATTACAATAACCGCTTCAAAAAAAATGAAGGGCTATTGTAACAAAAAAAACGCTAAAGACCCAGCTTATTGTTTGTGTATTTTGTAATCAGCAAATCCCGCAGTTCCCGATACATCTTTACGATCTTTTCCATGCAGGAACGGGTATAATCAGTCAAGAATTTATGGGCAAGTTCAGGATCCTTCTCATAAAGCTTCAATGCTTTGGCATCAATATCTGCCTGTTCTTTGAAAAATCCGGACTCAAGCGGATCACGCCCAGCT
>JAUWTR010000341.1 GCA_030614645.1 Candidatus Aminicenantota bacterium | reverse complement strand
AATTGGCTTGGACATCCCAGGAAACGGAGTTTGCGGCAGGTATGCGGGCGACCCCTCAGGCATTGGTCGCAACGGCCGCAGGATACAGCAGGATCAACAGCTACTCTATCTCCAAGCTTCAATTGTGTCACTTTTGGCCCGGTTTTTTCCACTACAGCCGCACATTCATGTCCGGGAGTGAAAGGATAATCTATGATCTGGTCTCCGATCCTGCCATTAAGAAAATAATGAATATCAGAACCGCATACTCCGACTGTGATTATTTTGAGCAAAACATCAGTGTCGGAACTTATTTCAGGTTTCAATACTTCCCGAATAGTGATTTTTCGGGGATCTGTTAAATATGCAGTTTTCATCTAGCTAAAAGGATTTTCATTTTGGTAAAGCATTCCGCCTGGTTGATTATGTGATATATCATTGATCCCGAGCATCCTTAATGCTGAGAACAAGGTTTTTCCAGTATGTTTAAATGCTACTGCTGTGTGATGGGGGAATTTTTTTTCAATAAGAACGTGGCGGTAAAAACGAGCCATTTCTTTTACAGCAAATACTCCTATACTACCGAACGAACGTGGAGGGATGTCGAGCACTTCACCTTCAGCTGCATAGGCACAGAGATTTGCTGCCGCAGTCGACTGTATCCTGAAAAGAGTGATCTTCCCTGATCTGATCTGTCCTTCCAGAGTGCCTCGGGTTATATCCGGCTTTTTCCCTGACTCAAGCAGGCGGTTCATTATAAGCTGGTACTTCATTGCCGGATCTTTCAGGCAGGATGAAGGAGTGTTACCACAATGAAATCCCATAAAAAGGTCGCTAAGTTTATACTCTCCAGTTTTGTTCTTTGCACCTTTAAACATATCAGACGGGATTGTATTGTTTATGTCAAGAAGGGTAGGGGGGAGTTCTGTAGCGCATAAGGCCATGTATTCACTTAAGGCTCCGTAGATATCAACCTCACAGGCTACGGGAATACCGCGTAAAGCCAGGCGTGAATTGATATAGCAGGGGACAAATCCAAAGTAATTTTCAAAAGCCGGCCAGCATTTATTGGCGAATATTCCATACTCTGAAGCGCCCAGGTTTTCCTCCATCCATTTTACCAGAGCGACTTCATATTGAGCCAATTTTTCCAGAAGGTCGGGATAGGTATTTCCTTTTCCCAGTTCTTTGGCCATATCCTGAGCTACAGCTTTGATTCCGGAATCATTTTCAGCAGCCTTAAAGGCATCATAAAGGTCAAGTTCACTGTTTTCCATAATTTCTACGCCGATATCATAAAGGGGTTTAATGGGTGCGTTGCAAGCGAGAAAATCCTGAGGACGGGGGCCGAAAGTAAAAATTTTTAGCTTTTTTATTCCGCATATAATCCTGGCAACCGGCAGAAAATCGTGTATCATTGCTGCAATTTCAGCCGCAGTCCCCACCGGATATTCTGGGATGTAAGGTAAGAGATGCCTTAAGCCTGCATTGTAGGTGGCATTAAGCATTCCGCAGAATGCATCGCCCCGTCCTCCTATCAGATCTTTTTCTGTTTCTTCTGCAGCTGCAGCAAACATTACTGGCCCTTCGAATTTCTGGGCTAGAAGAGTTATTGGCCCTTCCGGGCCAAAATTTCCCAAAAAGATCACCAGGGCATTGACATTTTCTTGCTGGGCCTCCTTTATTGCTTTAAGGGAATCTTTTTCATTTTCGACAATGGTTTTGATCTCTGTGATAGGGATATCCCGGTTCAAACATTCTTCCACTACTCTTAGTTTCCTTTTGCGGGAAAGTTTTACCGGAAAGCAGTCCCTGCTTACGGCTACGATTCCCAATTTGATCTCTGGAATATTTTTCATTTTTAATTCTCCTGATTTTTTTATCTTTAAGGGATGGTTCAAGCTCTTTGTTCTTCCCGCAAAGTTATAAGCTCTTTCATAACATTAAACATTTTCCCTTCCAATTTTTAGTTCCAAACGCATTATGTCACAATCAGTATTAACATCACAAGCCTGAAAATTAATAGGAACACATCTAAAAAAGGAACAATTTATATAATTTTATAAATATACTTGACAATTATGCACTCATATATTATATTGTAACTAGACTAAGATATATGGAGGAAATTATGAACATAGTCAGATGGGATCCCTTAAGGGATCCAATAACTTTACGGGAAAGTATGAACCGCCTTTTTAAAGAGGCCTTCGGCCCTATAACGGAGAAGAGCGAAATGAAGGGCGACTCTTGGAATCCTTCCGTTGACATTTATGAGACTGATGATGTACTTTTTCTTACAGCTGAAATTCCCGGACTTGACGAGAAGGATATCGAGATCCAGATCGAGGATAATACTCTGTCCCTTAAAGGCGAAAGACAATTCGCCAAAGAAACAAAGGAAGAAAATTATCGTCGGATCGAACGGTCTTACGGATCATTCTGCAGGTCCTTTTCTCTTCCCAGACATATTGATCAGGAAAACATCAAGGCAAACCATGAAAATGGCGTTCTAAAGATCACAATGCCCAAAAAAAAAAGAGCTCACCCCGAAAAAAAAAAAATTACTAAACGCGGGATACAAAAAAAATAATTAAAAAATATAACAACGCCCGGGTCATTTGATTCCGGGCGTTTTTTTTTCAGCTAAATATGGTTGCTGAAGAAAGAGGGACTTCTTGTTGACAGCATATGTTTTTCCTGTATATTATTGAAGTTAAACATAAGTGTAGTCATCATCACAGAAGTTTTTATGAACAATTCAGGTTAATTAAATTTAGACAAAATATCTAAAATTGAATTTGTTTCTTATCCGTTTCTTTAAAGGATAATCCTATGAAAAATTCAGTAGCAAGTCTTTTCACCATCAATATTCCCACTGGGAAAGAACGAGCCGTGCTTACACCTCCAATACGCCCATCTTCTCTTGTAGGAATCTCCTTTATTATATGCCCCATCTT
>JAUWTR010000162.1 GCA_030614645.1 Candidatus Aminicenantota bacterium | reverse complement strand
TTGATCTGGCTTATGCCATGATGGCGACTGCAGCATTGAAAGGGAAGAGGTATCTATCGGTGGACACGGATTCGATGCAGATGGAGACTGCTCTGAATCATGTTCACGCGGCCCGGCGCTTCTTCGGCCTGGAATCCACGCGGGAATCCATGAAGATCTTTGCGGATATGCTCCAGAAGAAGGGAGGATATGATCCGAAGGAACTCGAGGAACTGAGAGATTGGGTGGTCAACGTTAAATTCAAAGGCCGTATCTTTCCGAATACCGAGGAGATTGTCCGATCCAAGACTCCTATTTACACTCAAAACATCAAACCTCCTGCGCTTTCAGAAGAAGACACAAAGAAGTTGGATGAAGGTCTGACATTGTACTTGATCATCCGGAATATGATGAAAGATATCAACGCCATCGCAGGGGGCTGGACGAATCAATTGTCCTGGGGTTCTGACAGAAGAGGAATCCCGCTTTCGACCGCAGATATCGCCGAGTCCCTGTTCAATTCCACTGAAGACCACACCGGAAAGAAGACAGTGATTCCCTTTGCGACGGAAAACGACATCCAGGGTCTTCTGACTATGATCGCCTACTGGTCTCTTTCAGGAGGAAAGCCGCCTCTTTTCATGGACTTCAGGAAGGTCTATGAACCCTGGGAGGTTAAGAAGATTGCCAAAGAGCTTAAACTGGACCTGACTCCGTACAAGAAAGAGCCCTGGATGGAGAAAGGATTTATTGATGGGAACAATTCTGGCAGCGGGTCCCTGGATTACGCTGAGAAAACCTACCTTTTTAAAGCCATCGAGTATTATTTTCCAGGTCTCGGATTTTCTGTGGGATATGTCTCACCTGAAGGGATAAAAGGAATGGCCGGCAGGATGGCGTATTCCGACCTCTCCGGAATGTTCACCATGATCCAGGATGAAGCCCAGAGCAATAAACTCCCTGCGCCTTTGATCGAGAGGTGCTGCCATGCTTCGGATTATTCGTGGCCTCATACCTTCCTGACTTTTGAGCACGTTCCCTCAAGCTTGGTCAAAGTCGGGATCCCCGCCAATCACTTTCACATGATCACGGATATGCCCCGCCGCCGCTGGCAGCATTTTTCCGACTATAACCGTATCCTGAACTATTGCTGGGAGAACACGCCTGAATACACGGAAGGCGTGGACAGGCCTTTGCCCATGCTGTGGAGGATTAACGGAGGCGAGATCGAAGCGAAAATGCTGATGAAGTAGATTGAGGCTTTGTCTTGTCTGGCTCTAAGATAGAATTATTGACCTGTTTACATCTCCTCGGAAGTTGATTCCAATCGTATTCTGAAAAGATGTTTTCGTCGATTATGATTCTGTTCGATAAAATTGGCCCTCATCCACGTAGACAGACGAAGACAGAAATATAACAGAAGAAATGATTAAAAAAACCTTTAAAAAAAAGAGTCAGTTGAAAAAGTAAAGTTGTTCCTTTAATAACTACTGGCTGTTCCTAAACCTATCCCCAGTATGATCACGAAGATAATCAAATAAATGACGATCGCGATGGCTGCCCAGGCAAGGTTGGCTTTTGCCCAGTTGGCTTTGCAGGGATTAGTAGTAGAGCCAAAAGCCCAGACGAATAAGAGGACGATTCCGACTAACGGGATAGCTGCCAGGAAAATAGTCAAAAACCAATCGCCAAAACTCATCTCATTACTTGTTGGTCTTGACTGCATCTGGGGTTGTTCCATAAGGCACCTCCTCCACTAAATTTCATTCATTATAAAATAAAAGATCTGTTTGTCAAAGGAAAACGAGGACAGAAAGAAAAGGACAGGCTACTTTTTAATAAAAAGGTTGTCTATCCTTTTTTTCTGAATCATGCTAAAAGATTGCGGTTTTTGTGTCAGAAAGGAAAGGATTCAAGAAATTAACAATTGCTGAAATTCTTCGAAAAAACTGATATAATAGAAAAAAATATTGATTTGTGATTTTTTAATTATTCCCTCCTTGCTGGATCAATGGTATCCTCCTCACTCATAGTCACGAACACGAGCTTTCTTACATAAGTAGTCCAGAGCCTCTTGGATTTCTGAGTCAGTCATTTACGCTCAAACTATGCTTAGTGCAGGTCTAACCATTCGTAGTAAGAGCAATAAAGTAAATTAGGCTTTTTAAAGTAGTCAGCCCCTTCCAGGAAAGGTTACTGTTCTAACGCAGTATCTTTCAAAACGGAAGGAAAAGATATCGATGGTTGCGTGAAATCTCTCCTAGAGGAACAAACAGGTCAAGAGTCGGAACACCAGTCGCCCTTGAATAATAAGGGTCTATGTTTTTCGCTTCTTCTAACAGTTCATCAGCTCCTTCTTGATCGCCCATACCTCTTTTAATCCTAGACAACAGATTTAATACAAAAGCTTTTAGTTGTGGTGGAATAGGCTCAGAGTCAAGATATCTTTCGAATGCCTTTTCAGCCAATGGCCAAGCTGTGTCCCTTAATTTCTCATCCCTAAGACCAGTATATGCATGATACCTGGCTAAATCCAAAATCAGTATATTTTGTCCAGGATCAATTCTAACTGCTTCTTCAAAGCACTTGACCCCATCTTCAACCTGATCTTTAAACAGATACTGCCTTCCTAGTTCTCTAAGTACCTCAGCATTTCCTTCATGCTTTTCCAGTACTTTTTGCCAATATCCAATGTAATCTGTCTCTTCTGGCATTAGGATTGCACGGGCCTTGGCACCAAAAATTTCGTTCATTTCTTCCAGCTTCTTTGCATACTGCTCAGCTTTTGATTTGTCACCTCCCATATCTTCTGGAAGAATACCATAGATATCAACCAGGTACAGCATGGCTTCATGATAATCCGGCTTTAACTTGAGTACAGACTCATAAGTACTACACAATTTCGCAACTTTTTCTTTAACGTCAGGTTGGTCTCTTTGAACTGCAATATATGCCGACTGAAAAGCAATATGTCCTGCAAAAAAACGATATATCACATTATCTGGATCATTTTTTACAGCTTGTTCAATGGAATGTTGGATATCCTCTATGCTGGTTATTAATTCTCTAATGTTTGCTAATCCCATATGATATTTGGTTCTGGCAAGCTCGTAATGGGCAAGTGCATTATCAGGATTTTCTGATATCGCTTGTTCAAGGAGTGTTTTGGCTTCATCAGCCTTTCCATTCATCCTTAAGTCATATGCTTCCTGCACTGTTTTGTCCAACTTAGATTCAGCGCAAGACCAAAATCCAAGAGATGCAATAGCAACAGCACAAGCAATAAATAGAGATACCCAAAGAAATTGCCTTTTTGAAATGTTTTCAAGAGTCATTTCTTTTACCTCCTTTTTTAGGCATAGTTCTGCCTCATCTATATAAATTGCCTTTGCAATTGTTGGAGAAAGGAATTCTTTATTGTTCTTCACAAAGGACTTATCCTCCTGCTGACTAATATTTATTTAAATACCCCGAATTTTATATTTATCATGGAAATAATATAAAGTCAACATAGCCTAAATGCGGGATGTAGCTCCAATTAGCCATGAAAAAAGAAAATGGTTTTAATGGAGTGGGATAACAAGGGTGAAAATGCCATAAAAATTAGTAGAAATGGGAAAACTATTTGATTTTTGAGCTAATAAAGGACAAATTTCCTGAATAATTTAAACAAATTTCCCGTTTTTAGTGAATTTTTCTAACTAATTGATATTTTTACAATTATAAATTTCAGGAGTTTACATAATCTTTCTTAGACGACACAAAGAAACATAGAAGGATCCTAGCACTTCAATCCAGGGAAGCCAGGGCCTTAGGGTCCTTAGTTCTTCAACCCTGACAGCCTCTTCCTCGCATCCTCAGCCTCAGTAATACCAGGGTCAGCGTCCTTCCAGAGGGAGAGGAATTTCTCATAATGCTCTATGGGTTTGCCGTCTCTCCTTCTTTGCTCTTGGCTCATTTATCCAACAATAATTCCTTCGCTATATCCTTCCATTTCTCCTCACCTTTGAAATCGTCTATGAATTTGCTGATATCTTCTTCTGCCTTTAGTTTATTATCTAATTTTTTATACAAATACCCCTTCGCTAAATACGCAAAAGTTAATTCAGGATTTTTTTGCAATAATTCATCAATATCTTCTATCGCAAATTTTATCATATCTTTACTCGTTTTAAGCTCCTCCGTAACATAACAAAAATAATCATAGGAATTTTTAAATTCTTTAAGAGCCAAGTGTGTTAAAGCGATATTAAAATGAGCATATAAAGCTTTGGAATCAAATTCCACTGCTTTTTTAAGATATATCATAGCAAGTTCATAATCACCCCTTAAATAAATACCCCAACCAAGAGAGTTAAGATTAGCACGATGCCAATTCTCATAAGAATCTGGATATATCTCTATTGCCTTTTTATACATATTTTTAGATTTGTCATGATCATTTGTTATAAAAAATAACCAACCTAAAGCATTTAGAGTTTCAAGAAAGTTTGGCCTTATTTTTAGCGTAATTTCAAATTTTTCTTTGGCTTTGTTATACTCTCCAGCTCTCAAATATGAATACCCTGAACTATAAGACAGACCAGCATTTTCGTACGCTTCTTCGTGATTTAAATAATCTCCTGTTTCTAAATAATCCGGTCCTATACTGTTAAAAATATAAGAATCAACTGGAATGATACCATCCATCACAAAGCCAGTATCTTTCTCGACTTTCCTTATTAATTGTTTCACATCCTCCATTTGATAAGGATAATCTAATCCCAACCAGAGATAGTTCAAAAGGTAATTAAGATCCCAAACCTTTATTGTTTTATCACCACTCCCTGACGCCAGGTACCTCCCATCAGGACTGAAACTTACTGAGCGTACATAATCATTATGTCCCCTTAACGTAGCGATCTCTTTGCCACTGGATACTTCCCAAACCTTTATTGTTTTGTCATAACTCCCTGACGCCAGCTGTTTCCCATCAGGACTGAAATCTACTGATAATACAAGATCATTATGTCCCCTTAAAGTAGCGATCTCTTTGCCGCTGGATACCTCCCAGATCTTTATTGTTTTATCATTACTCCCCGACGCCAGCTGTTTCCCATCAGGACTGAAATCTACTGATAATACAGAATCATTATGTCCCCTTAACGTAG
>JAUWTR010000097.1 GCA_030614645.1 Candidatus Aminicenantota bacterium | reverse complement strand
CCTGCTGCTGCTACTACTACCACATTATTGTCAAAAGCGTATTTCAAAGCATCTTTAAGGAGTGGATCCGTATCGGGTCCCCCTATACTTATGTTAATGACTGAGGCATTGTTATCTACAGCCCAATATATCCCTTCGATGAGCTGGCTGTTCCAACTCCAGCCTTTATCATCTGCACATTTGATCGGTAAAATTTTGCAGTTCCAGGCAACTCCGGCAACCCCTTCATTATTGTTAGTCTCTGCAGCTGCTATTCCTGCTACAAAAGTACCGTGGCTGTTATCATCGGTTGCGTTAAAATCATCATTTACGAAATCACGCCCGCTGGATATCATTTTGTTTACCAGATCCGGATGCTTCAGGTCAACACCGGTGTCAATGATTGCAATGATGACTTCTGCGACTCCCTTGCTTTCTTCCCAGGCTGCTGTTGCTTTGATATCAGCTCTGTTTTTTCCCTGAGGGCTTCCGGGAACGCCTATGTCCTGGCCGGAATTATATAGGGCATATTGATAGTCAAAAAAAGTATCATTGGGAGTGACAGTGATATGAGCAATGAAATTGGGCCCGACATAGTCTATATAAGCATTTTGGCTCATAGTGTAAACCATTTCTTTTACAGTAGTTCCTTCCGGGATCTGGAGTTGATAAATATTCCCGACCGCTATCTTTTTCAACAGCTTTGAATTGTAAATAGCCAGAGTAGTCTCAATGCTTTGGGATTTCACAGAAGGTTTGAATTTTACCAGGATCTGATCTTCTACATATTTTTGGGGTTTTTTATGCAGGGGAAGACCATCGTTCAATTGGCGTATTTTTTGATGATACGGGTGAGTTCTGTAGCGAGGGCGCAATTTTTTTTGAAATTTGGTTTGGGTGTATCCGGTAGAAAGTATTATGCTGAATATAATAAATAAATATAATACTAGTTTTCTGTTTTTCATAATTTTCTCCAATAATATCTAAAATGAAAAAACAGTACCAAATATAAAACTGTAATCCAGGCTCTTAGCATTGGGAATAAGAAGCACTTCTGCTTTAATATTTAGATAGTTAGTGAGTTCATAACGTGTTCCAATAGCCGCGCATATGTTTCCCAGTGATACTATTTTTTTATCTTCTTTTCCGGATAGATTTTCAATCGATTGTTCCATGGAGTAAGTTCCCTGGAGATCGGTATAACTGATGAATATATAAGGGTAAAAATTGTCAAATCCGGTATAAGTTATCTGAGGTCCGGCTATTATTCTCCACCAGTTAGGTTTTCCGGTTACATTCCCGGAGACACTTAGACCGGGGATGTCCCATTCTTTTTTTGATGCAATATAATAGACGAACTGACCTCGAGCTTTTATCTCAAAATTGCTAAAATTATATATTTTGAAATTTAATTCACTTCCAAATAGATATCCTCCTATATTTCCTGTGTCAAGTTCTATGGAGAAGGGAAGTTGTCTGAATAATAATTTGTTAAAATTTGACAATGAATACCCGGCAATTGCCTTAAGGGATATTCTGTCGTGAATTTCGATTTCTGCGTTTAATGTAAATAAAAAGGAATTCAGCTTAGAAGCATTATCTTCTCCCCAGTCTAAAGTCCGGTTTAAATATTCAAATCCGATTCCTGGCTTAATTTTAATAGAACGTTCTGTACTTAGTTCCTGATATTGGGGAAACAGAAGCCCAGGTGCAAAAGCAAAAATTAGCACAATAGCTAATAGGTTTTTAATATAGCGCATCCCATCCTCCTATTTTTCTGTTTTATTTTGAATTTTTTCAATTTCTTTCAGCCTCTCAGTTGATCTTTTAGCGAATTCACTTTGAGGGTAATCAGTTATAACTTTCCTGAAATAAGGAGTGCTTTGGTCATAAAGTTGTGAATTAAAATAGGAATCAGCAAGATAAAAATAGATCTTATCCATCCTTGAGTATCCTGGGAATTTAGTAATGATTTCCGTTAATCGGCTGATTTCAGCCTTATAAGCATGGGAATTATAATAGAAAACAGCTATAGAAAGAGAATGTTTAGTTAAGCGGTCTTCACATTCTTGTATTTTTTTTCTCGCCTGGTTTGCCTCTTCACTTAGAGGGTATTTGGTCACCACTAATTTGAATTCTGAAAGAGCTTGATTGGTCTTGAACTGGTCTCTTTCTGGTTTTAAAGCTTTTTCATAAAAAGTCATTCCTATTTGATATTGCGCATAAGCTGCTGAAGGGCTGTAGGGAAAAAGATTTGTAAATTCTCTATACTCGGACGCAGAGATTATCATGCTGCCTTCGTCTCCTTTTTCAAAATAAGAGTCTGCAATTGCTAATTTGGCGCGTTGTGCGTAAAAACTTTTGGGAAAAGAATCAATTATTTGTCTGAAATAAAGCCGCCCTTTTTCGGGATTCTTTTTGATATATTGTTCTCCCATATTGTATAGAGCTTCGTCATTTGAAGCTATTTCAGGAGAAATTTCTGTAGTTTTTTTACTGCAGCCTGTTCCGATTATGATTGTTATTAAAAATAAAAATAAGATTTTTTTCATGGTAAATACCTTTGAATCCAACTCCATTGTTCTTGTAGTCCCTCATCAAGCCTGACTTTAGGGGAATAGTCCAAGTCTACATAGGCTTTTTTAATATCAGCAAAAGTATGCAGAACATCACCTTTTTGTTTTTTTTCCAATTGAAGTTTGATTTTTTTTTGGCAGATTTGTTCAAGCAAAGAAAAAACATTTTTCAGGATTAACTGATTCCCGCCGCCTATATTGTATATTTCCCCTTCGTTTCCTTTTGATAAGGAAACAATGTTTGCTTCAATGATATCATCAACATAGGTAAAATCCCGGGTTTGTTTTCCATCGCCGTATATTAAAATAGGTTTGTTTAAAAGAATAGCTTTGAAAAATCTATGAAAGGCCATGTCCGGACGCTGGCCAGGACCGTACACAGTGAAAAATCTCAAAGAGACAGTGGGAACTCCATAATTTCTAAAATAGAGCCTGCAGAGATTTTCGGCGGCAAGCTTGCTTACTCCATAGGGAGAAAAAGGAGAAAGTGCACTTGTTTCTTTCATGGGAAGTTCCGGGGATGATCCGTATAGTGAAGAAGAGGAAGCATAGATAAATTTTGTTAATTGGTATTTTTTGGCAGTTTCCAGGAGTTTTTGGGTGGCTTCGATATTGTTTCTGGTATAAATTAAAAAGTTTTTTCCCCAGCTTGCCCTCACACCTGCTTGTGCAGCCAGATGGAATACAGCATCAATATTTTGTAATAAATTATTCAGATCAAGCCGGTTTATATCTTCTGGGAAAAATTTAAATTTTTTATGTTTAACAAATGGAGCAAGATTTGCTTCTTTTATACTGCGGGGATAATAATCAGTAAAAGAATCAACTCCTGAAACATAATGGCCTTCTTTTAAAAGCCGGCTGCACAGGTGAGAGCCGATAAATCCTGCTGCCCCGGTGACTAAACAATTCATTTGCATCCTTGCATACTCAGCTTGTTCTTCAAACGGATTACTGTTGCTTTCGGGTCTTCAGCTTTAAAAACCTCTGAGCCGATGACAAAAATATCCACTCCCAATTCACTAAGGTCCTTTATGTTTATTTCTTTTACCCCGCCATCTATTTCAATCAGAGTATTTAGGTTTTGTTCTTTTATCAAATTTTTTAGCTGGGATATTTTTGTTTTGCTGGATTCTATAAATTCTTGGGCCCCAGAGCCAGGATTTACAGTCATCAGCAAGACAAAATCCAGATCTTTAATTATATCGTTCATCAGGTGGATCGATGATGCCGGATTAAGAGCAAGGCCGGCTTTGCAGCCTGCTTTTTTGATGGAGGATATGTCTCTATTAAGGTGCTTGGAAGCTTCCAAGTGAATTGAGATCCAATCCGCCCCTGCATCTTGAAATAAAGGAATAAAATATTGGGGATTATTCACCATCAAGTGAACATCGAGGGGAAGAGATGTTTTTTCTTTTAAGGAAGCTACCAGTTGAGGTCCGAACGTCAGATTAGGAACAAAGTGACCGTCCATAATATCAATATGGAGAAGATCGGCATTGGCTTCTTCCACAATTTTTACAGCTTCAGCGATTCTTGAAAAATCAGCTGAAAGTATTGAAGGTGCTATTTGAGGCATTATTTGCTTACCTCCAGAGTAATAATATTTCTTTTTTGGATACAATTCCCTTGTTTAGGCTTTTGATTTATGATTATGTCGGATTCAAGGCCGGGATATTGAAAGCGATGTATATCTCCTATCCGGAAGCCAATTTCTTCGAGTTTGGCTTTCACGACTTCAACTTTTTTTCCTAAAAGATCCGGCATAAGGTATTTTTTTTCATTTTCTCCCTGACTTACCAGAAGGTTTATTTTTGAGTTTATTCCGACTTCCTGGGTTGGTATTGGGTATTGACTGATGATTTTTCCTGCAGCATACCTGGAAGTGTGTACATGGGAAACTATACCTTTTCGTAAGCCGGCTTCCTGAAGAGTAAGAGGAATAGCTTCAAGGGTTCTGCTGATGATCATTGGAACTACTACCTTTTCTTTTCCCGCACTTACAACAACTTTGACATTTTGGTTTAATTTGATTTTAGAGTCAGGGGGTGGTTCTTGGGAAATGATCTTCCCTTTTTCATATAGTTCATGGAGTTGAACGTCAGTCTGGACTGCGTATAATTTATGCTTGGACAGTTCCGTTCTGGCTTCTTCAATAGTTTTTCCTCTAAGGTCAGATAGGGTAACCATTTCTCCTGTTTTAGTGATTTTAAAAGAAACAATAGCTGAAAGGAAAAATAAATTAAGAAGTATCAAAGCAAAAAATGTTATTTTAATATATTTTTCCGACATTTTTATTAATTTAAAATCCAAATAATAAATACCATAGTTTAATAACCAAGTAAACCTTTAAAGAGTTACAAAGGAGTTTAAAACTACTAACGTGAATTATTCACATTGACATGGACACTGGTAAGTCCCTTCGAAAGACAGGGATTTCCCCCAGCGGGGAAATCCCTTCCTGTCCTCACAACGCTCTCCTCGAGATTCTCTCGGGGAACCATGCCCGCGTTGTTCCGGATGGCTTTCTTCGGGATTTACCAGTATCCATGCCAGCTCAGCTTCCCATTTGCAAGAAGCACAAGCCACACCTGAATATCATCTTTTATGAACAATTCAGGTTAAAGATTCTGCTATAAGCTGGACTATATCCTTGACCTTGATGTTTTCCTTATCTTTGTCCTTAAGTCCGTCCTGAAGCATAGTCTGGCAAAAAGGACAGGAAGTAACCACTAGCTCTGTATTAGAGTCTATAACCTCATCTGTTCTGAGATGGTTGATCCGTAGGCCGGAAGATTCCTCAGTCCACATTAAGCCGCCTCCTGCTCCGCAGCAGAAACTATGCTCGCAATTGTTTTTAAGTTCTATAAGTTTAGAACTGAACACTTTAGATAAAATCTTCCTTGGTTGAGAAATAATATTATTATGGCGTCCGAGGTAACATGAATCGTGATAGGTAAAATATTTTGTCATTTTTTGCTTAATAGGTAACCGGTCTTTCTGAATAAGCTCTGCAAGCAGCTGAGTGTAATGGGTCACTTCTATTTGCTTGACTGCTTTTTTTGTTTCCGGCTTTATTTCCAACAGTACATCCAGTAGCCCTGGATATTCGTTCTTAAAAGTATTGTATCCGTGTGGACACATGGTGATTATTTTTTTTACACTATACTTTTTAAAGAGCTCTATATTTTCGGCTGCCTGTAGCTGGAATAGATATTCATTTCCAAGGCGTTTGGCTGAATCTCCGCAGCATTTTTCTTCCACTCCCAAAATGGCGAAATCTATACCAGCTATGTTTAAAATAGTCGCCATAGCCCGGGCTATCTTTTTTCCTTCTTCGTCAAAAGAGCCAGCGCATCCAACCCAGAATAAATAGTTCGCCTCAGGGTGGTCGCTGATGAGTTTTATATCCAGTCCTTCTTTCCAGCCGGCTCTATCGGAAAAACCAATTCCCCAGGGATTGCTGTTGGTCTCAATATTACGGAAAAAGGAATTTAATTCACCTGGGAATTTACTTTCCATTAATACCTGACTTTGTCTTAACCCTATGATTTTTGGTATATGTTCTATTTCGACTGGGCATACATGCATACAGGCTCCACAAGTAGTACAGGTCCAGATCTCATCTTGGGAAAACGTGCTTTCCATCAGGGGGTTGATCTCCTCTTTTTTGTTTGAAATATATTTTTTTCCTTGCTTAAGGAGATGCTTTTTAAGGTTGAAGATTATCATCTTGGGTGAGAGGGCTTTGTCACTTGAGAAGGCTGGGCAGACATCCTGGCACCGTCCGCATTCCATGCATGCGAATGTATCAAGCAGGTCTTTCCAGGTATAATCCGAAGCCTTTTCAACTCCAAAGACTTCAGCATTTTCGATATCCATTGACCGTAGCTCTCCCATGTGGATATCACTATTAACCAACAAATTAAAAGAACCGGCAAACATGTGGAAATATTTTGAATGGGGGACATAAGCGATAAAACCGAAAACAAGAAGAATATGCAGCCACCAGGCTATATGTAGATGTGTGTTGAGAATGGCGGGACTTGATAAGTTCTGTATAAAGCCAGCAAAATAACCGCCCAGAAAAGAAAGACGCTCTGTTTCAGGGTGAAT
>JAUWTR010000171.1 GCA_030614645.1 Candidatus Aminicenantota bacterium | reverse complement strand
GTACATCTCTAAATTATTGATAATAAGCGCTTGAATGTGCCCGAAATCATAGATCGGCCGGTTCCGAAATAAATATTTCTCCCAAACCGGGGCAATTGCAATATTTAATCTTGACAAACCCCCTTGTAAATAATAACCGGGGAATTTACTCATTACCGGTTCACCACAAAAGTTCCACCTCGTATGCTCCTCTGTTCCTTCAAAATCGTGTAAGCGGATCAGGTTCAGATTATAAAAACTTCTAAGGCCCTCATTCTTTGCATTCAAAGCATAAGCTGTAGCTAATAAATAATCCTTCAGATGATAGATCAAATATCTGCCTCTGAGCCTGTAAATATTGCCGTTTATTACTTTTTTAGAGGCGTTGTCTATAAGCTGATTTAAAAATAGTTCCACATCCGTGTCCAGCTCGGAAGGCAGGTAACGTGTAACCATTTTCTGCATCAATTCAGGAGCTTTTGCACTAATGCCGGGATGGACCAACATCTCAAAAGCCCGGACGATCTGCTCCCGGGTCCGGGTATTGATATATTGAGAGCTTTGAAATACTGTTTCTAAGAGAGATTCGATCTCAAAAATAACAGAAAGGCTTGAAACCTCCTGAGTTCGTAAAACATCATTCAAGTCAGCTATAAATGCATCTTTAATAAGAAATGAATATTCAACTTCATCGATCTTTATGTCCTGGTTGTTTATATCAGCTAAGACAAAATCAAAAAACTTCTGTTCAACATTCTCTTTATTTAGGTTCCCCCTGGTATTGTTTTCAATTAACTTGAAAAAATCACTAGGGAAAGAATCCCTGGCCAGAGGAATTTGGACCAAATCTAAAATAAGCTGGTCAAAATCAATGGTACCAGTTGTATAGACAGCTTTATGGGATATTATCTCAAACAGGGATTGATATAACGCAGTAAAAATATCCCTTTCTGTCTCATTCAATCTGTCTAATGAATTGAGCCACTGGAAAAGCCGATTAACAGTATTTGGCCTTTGGATAGGGATCTTCTCAATAAAATCAATAAGTACATTAAATTTCGAGTAGCTTTGATAAAATATTCTGATTATATCCTCAGTTAATATTGAGGGGCGCTCAAAAAATTTAGTATAGAGGGATGTGAATTTTTGCAGACTGCTCGCTTCATTGCTGTTTTTTGTCTCCTCCAGCAGGGTTTTAAAAAATTCAAGCTCTATATCGGTTTTATCTTTTTTGGGTTTCCTTTCAGTCAGAGCAGCCAGCCAGGCTGCAGTTCCTCCGGGAAATTGGATCCTGCCATCTTTTTCCCGTAAGGAATACAGCATTGTGAAATAATTAAAGTTTTCCAGCTGCGGGATTCTCGAACCGCTGATCTTTTCATTATTACCCAGAGATACTCTTTTTAAGATTTCCTGCATTTTTTCCGGATCAAAGTTAAAAGTTATGGCTTTAAGTTTTTCTGCCGGTAAAAAGTAGGAAAAAACATAAAAATAATTCAATTTGCCCTTGTCTTTTAAGGCAATGCTTTTAAGAAACTCTAAAGGATAGCCGCGGCAATCTTCTCCTGCCAGCTCAGACCAGAAACTTTCCGCTTCACTCCCTCCGGGGATTTTTAGAGAGCCGTCCTTAACCCGCAGAGCATGGGCAAGCACAAAAAATCCCATCAATAATTTTTTGTTTTCATAGATCTCCTTCCAGGCCCCATATTCAGGCGATAAAACCAGATCATTGATAAATTCTATTTCATAATCACTAAGCTGATAGAGAGTCGCCAGCAGGAGAGATAGTCTTTCATCAATAAGAACATTTTGAAAAAACGAAGCAGAATCAAAGTTGAATCCTGTTACTTTCTGAAAGAACCGGAAAGTCCATGGCAGCGGCAGCAGGGTCTCCGGAAGTTTAAAATAAAAAGTATTATTCTGGTTGAGCTGTTCTTCCAGAACTTTTACATCTACCCGGGCAAATTTGTAATATATTACCTCACTTCTCCTGCCTTTAGGGATTATGCGATGATTACCTTCATTATCATATTTTAGCTCGAGGGCAAGAAGGTTAAGTAATCTCTGTGCATTTTTTAATCCTTTACCATAGGTAACATCAATTGAAACAGCCAGAGAGGAGTCAGCCCCAATACTTTGTAAAAATTGCCTTATTTCATTGTGTTTGGCAACAAGCCTGAAAAGCTTCTCCCTTATCATTCCATGAGTGATCCTCTCATCAGGCATTTCCGAGAAAAGCAACCTTTCATTTAAATAATTGAGGTAATCATCGGGGGAAAGGTTATATAAAAAAGTTGAATATGAATTGAGCCTAAAAACATTCCCGGGTATTACAACCGATTCAGCAGATAAAGCAGAGATTAAAAAGAAACTGCAGATAAGTACAGCCGCAAAAAGTTTTAAGGGAGACATTGGAATCCTCTTTGTCTTACATTTATTTTCCACTGACCTTTTTCCTGTTTTTTGCTTATATCACACAAAATATCTCTGGTCAAAAAAGGCTCAAAAGTGGCCCGTTCTCGTAATATCAAAATCGTCGGCGTCAAGATGGACCTGGAACTTCTTTCTGAATTCCAGCAGATCGTTATAGCTGAGAGTTATGGTCTCTACATTTTCCAGATGCGCTTTAGTCCGGCTTTGCTTGCGGCCCCGGGGGTCGATAACAACAGAGTCACCCGAGAAAGAGACGCCATGGCCGTCTTCTCCTATCCGGTTTACGCCGATCACATAGGCTTGATTCTCAATTGCTCTGGCAGCAAGCAGAGTCTTCCAGGCGTAACTCCGGACTTCAGGCCAGTCGGCAATGTATATAAGGCAATCATAATCTCCCCGGTTGCGGCTCCATACTGGAAACCTGAGGTCATAACATATCATGGGGCAAAACTTCCATCCTTTAAGTTCCGTGACCAATCTTTTTTGCCCTGCTTTAAAATGCTCGTTTTCACCTTCCATGCGAAATAAATGTCCTTTATCATAGCAGGCGTATGTTCCATCCGGCCGCATCCACACCAAGCGGTTATAAAAGGCTCCCCCTTCTTTAATTATAAGAGAGGCAACCACTGCACTGTTTTTATCAGCAGCTGATTCAGCCATCCACTGCATGGACTTACCTTCCATATTTTCAGCCAGTTTCTCCACTTCCATGGAAAAACCAGTGTTGAACATCTCCGGAAGGATGATCAGGTCTGGAGGTTTTTTAATCCGGGCCAGTTTCCGGGAGAACATCTCCAGATTTTTATCCGGGCTTTTCCAGAAAAGCTCTGTCTGGATAAAAGTGGCTTTTATATCTTTTATATCTTGCATAATATTTCCGCGGCTTTCTCCAGAGTCTCTTCTTGCTTGGCAAAACAGAAACGCAGGACTTTTTGGTCAAACGCGTCAGGTTAGAATACAGAGACAGGAATCGAAGCCACCCTGTTTTCCTTTGTCATCCTTACAGCAAAGTCGGTATCTTTTTCATCTGTAATATCACTGTAATCCAGCAGCTGGAAATAAGAACCCCGGGAGGGGCTGAATTTAAAGCGGGATTCTTTTATTAAACTGATAAAAACATCTCTTTTCTTTTCGTATAACCTGCTTATTCCTAAGTAATTGTCCTTATTTTTAAGAAAGTCAGACAGAGCATACTGCACCGGAGTGTTACAGCAGTAGACAATAAACTGGTGGATACTACGGAACTCCTTCATAAGGTTTTCCGGTGCCAGGCAGTAGCCCATCTTCCATCCTGTGCTGTGAAAAGTCTTCCCAAAGGAAAACACCACAAAACTTCTTTCCACTAATCCGGGAAAACACATAAGGCTCTGATGCCGGGCTTTATCAAAAATGATATGTTCGTAGACCTCATCACTTAAGATTATAATATCCGTATTCCTGGTTAGCTTTTCTAGCTGCTGCATATCCTCTAAAGATAAAATACTTCCCGTTGGATTGTGAGGAGAATTGATGATTATCATCCGGGTCCTGGAATTAATAAGCGTATTTACTTCGTCCCAATTTACAGTGTATTCCGGAGCTTTCAGTTTAGAATATATCGCTTTGCCGCCATGTACCTTAACTGCCGGTGCATAACTGTCATAGGCAGGAGTGAAGAGGATGACTTCATCTCCTGGGTTAACAACAGCAGCTACAGCAGTATAGATCGCTTGCGTTGCCCCAGAGGTAATATTGATCTCTTTTTCGGGATGATAAGAGGCTGCATAAAGCTCCTCGACCTTGCAGCAAAGCTCTTCCCGCAGCGGTTGGATTCCATACATGGGAGCATACTGGTTAAATCCCTTTTTCATATATTGTTCGACCAGCCCTACTAACTCCTCAGAGACCGGGAAATCCGGAAATCCCTGAGAGAGATTGATAGCTCCATATTCATTCGATAGTTTGTCCATCACAGCAAAAATCGTTGTTCCGACATCAGGTAATTTTGGTCTCAGTTTGCCATGGTATCTTGTCATAATTTATCCCGGTTATTTTAACCTATGAAAGTTTCATTTTAAAGTCAAGCGCAAAGCATGCCAGGAGTTCCCCCAATTTTTTTCAAACATATAAAAGTTATACGGCATGGACACGGGTAAGTCCCTTCGAAAGACAGGGATTTCCCCCAGCGGGGAAATCCCTTCCTGTCCTCACAACGCTCCCCTCGAGATTCTCTCGAGGAACCATGCCCGCGTTGTTCCGGATGGCTTTCTCCGGGATTTACCCGTATCCATGCCAGAATAGTTAAGGTTAGAGAAAAAATGGAGGGGAACTCCAGATAGTGAGAAGAGATAAAAAGTGGGTTTGCACTTGATATTTATTGCTAATTACGGAAAAATAGAAGGCAAGGAGTATGGATTTAAAATGAACAGCAATATATACGATATCCTTAAGGAACGAGGCTTTATCGCTCAAGTATCTGACGAAGATGCCCTGCGCCGGATGCTGGGCGGCAATCCGATCACATTTTATGTGGGCTTTGACTGCACTGCCACAAGTCTTCATTGCGGAAGTCTGGTGCCGATAATGGTAATGAAACCCCTACAT
>JAUWTR010000009.1 GCA_030614645.1 Candidatus Aminicenantota bacterium | reverse complement strand
TATTAAAAACCGGTTAATAGAAAAAGGTAAAAAATGTCGATTATATATATAAATTACATCAAAAACGAAATGGTCAATTGTAATGCATGAGGAATCAATGTAAAATATTGATTTAAAAAGAGGTATCATACATATCGACATTTTTAATGAATAGTTCAGGTGAATTAGGAGGACATAAAATGAAAAAAATTCTTACTGTATTTACATTTACTGCAATATTCACCAGCGTCAGCCTATTCTCTTTTGTTTCAATAGAACAAAAAATTGAAGGGATCTGGCAGGGGACTTTAAAAGTACAGGGTATTGAACTAAGAATTATTTTTAAAATCAAAAAAGATAAAAATGATGCCTTAACCGCAACCATGGACAGCCCTGACCAGGGTGCTGCAAATATCCCCCTTGATACTGTTAAACTTGAAGGCAGCAATCTTTTTATGGAGCTGAAAATGGCAGGCGGGGTTTATGAAGGCAGTATTTCAGAAGACGGCAAAAAAATCGAAGGGACCTGGAAACAGGGGGGGCTTGATTTCCCCCTTGTTTTAGAACATACGGACAAAGTGGCTGAGCTTAAGCGCCCCCAGGAACCGAAAAAGCCATTCCCCTATAAAGAAGAAGAAGTCGCATACAAAAATGAAAAAGATGAGATCAAACTGGCAGGAACTTTGACTCTGCCCCAGGGAGAAGGCCCTTTTCCCGCTGTTTTGCTTATCTCAGGCTCAGGCGCACAGGACAGAAATGAAGAATTGCTCGGGCACAAACCTTTTCTTCTATTGTCAGACTATCTCACCCGGCGGCATATATCTGTCCTGCGTGTGGATGACCGGGGAGTGGGGGGCTCGACCGGAAAGCTTGCGGAATCCACCAGTATTGACCTGGCAGAGGATGTTCTCTCTGGGATTAGATTCCTAAAAACCCGGAAAGAGATAGATCCTGAAAGGATCGGCCTTATAGGCCACAGTGAAGGAGGAATTATAGCTCCCATTGTAGCCTCAAAATCAGAGGATATAGCTTTTATAATCCTCATGGCTGGAACAGGTGTAACGGGTGAAGAGATCCTTTATCTGCAAGGAGAGCTTATCGCCCGGGCAAACGGAGTCATAGAAGAGGATATTCAGGAAGCCCGTCTCCGCCAGGAGCTCATATTCAAAGTCTTAAAAAGGGAGAAAGATAATGATTCTGCAGAAAAAGCTTTGCGCAGATTATATGAGCCAGCTATTGCCGGAATGGACCAGGAGGAAAAAAAGGAGGCTGAAGTTTCAGATGAGGTGTTTAAAGCAAGCCTAAAAAAAATACTTAATCCCTGGTTTCGCTTCTTTCTGACATTTGACCCAAAAACAGCTTTAAATAAAGTCAAATGTCCTGTTCTTGCGATAATAGGAGAAAAAGACCTTCAGGTTCCCCCTGAGCAAAACCTTAAAGAAATTGAAAAAGCCCTAAAACAAGGTGGAAATGAGGATTACACTATCAAAGAGCTTCCCGGCCTAAATCACCTGTTTCAGACTGCAGAAACAGGAGCCCCGAGCGAATACGGAAAGATAGAAGAGACGATTTCCCCCTCAGCACTCAAGTTGATCGGAGACTGGCTCCTTGAGCATGTGAAAAGGAAATAGGAAAACCATTAATGAAAAAATCAATCTGGCTGTTAATTATTGTATTAACTTTTTCCCTTGCTTTACCGGCACAGAGGATCGATGTTTATAAAAGGCCGCTTAAATATGAGAGAAGCCATGATTATGATGCCAAACATTACCGGATAAAGCTATCTTTTGACCTGGATAAAAAAGTATTCAACGGGGAGAACAGGATAACGCTTTCCCCTTTAAAAGATGGTTTTAATGAATGTAGGCTGGATGCAGAGGAGATTGTAGTGACTTCTGTCCTGGACAATTATGATGGTCCCCTTGAATTTAAGCAAACCGGGAAGTTTCTTATCATATCTTTTTCAAAGACTTACAATTGCAGCGATATTGTGATCTTTACCGTAAAATACCATGCCCATGACCCGGAGCACGGCCTGTTTTTTGATGACGAAAGGTTCACAAATCCTCAGATGGTATCTACGGTCTCCTGGCCCGAATATGCTCACCACTGGTTTCCCTGCTATGATTTCCCCAATGATAAAGTAACTGGTGAATTGATAGTGACTGTAAATAATAAAAATAAAGTCCTTTCAAACGGAAAGTTGGTCAGCGTATCAGAGAATAAAGAAAAAGGGACTAAAACCTATCACTGGTCTCAGGAGCTCCCTCACCCCACATATCTTTTTATGCTGGCAATTGGCCCTTTTGAGGTCATTGAAGATTCATTAGGTTCTCTGCCTGTAAATTACTGGGTCTATAAAAAGGATGTAGAGGATGCAAAATGGATCTTTAAGAATACTCCCAAGATGATTGATTTTTTCAGCAGGCTTTTTGGATATAAATACCCCTGGGCAAAATATGACCAGGTTACAACTCCCAGGCAGGGAGGTGGTGCGGAAGCTACCTCTGCTACCGTTCTTGGTGAGCAGGTAATCCATGAGAGGCGTGCTGAGCAGGATTTTTCCTGGGAGAAAACAATTGCCCATGAGACTGCTCACCAGTGGTGGGGAGACCTTATCACTCTGCGGACCTGGGCGCATACATGGTTAAATGAAAGTTTCGGTACTTACTCCGATTACCTTTACACCCGGCATTTAAGGGGAGAAGCTGAAGGCGCAGTCGACCTTTTAAGGAAAAAGAACCAGTATCTTAGAGAAGCTCATAATAAATACATGCGACCGATTGTCTTTAAACGCTATGACCGCCCTCAGGATAATTTTGACAGTCACACTTATCCTAAGGGGGCTGTGGTTCTCCATATGCTGCGTTTTATTATGGGAGACAAGCCCTTTTTCAGAACGCTTAGCTATTTTCTGCATAAGCACGAATTTAAAGTGGTTGATACCCACGACCTTAAAATCGCTGTAAAAGAAGCGACTGGGCAGAACCTGGACTGGTTTTTTGAGCAGTATGTTTTCAAGCCCGGCCATCCGGTTTTTACTATAAGCTATACCTGGATCGAAAAAACAGGCAAGTTAAGATTGAAAGTCATTCAGGCCCAGGACACCTCCCAAGGCACTCCCATCTACCGGATGCCGGTTATTATCGCAGTAACAACTGCAAAAAATAAATTTTCAAAAAAAGTTTGGATAGAGCAGACGCAAGAGGTGTTTGAATTTTCTGTTAAGGAGAAGCCCCTTTTAGTGAGGTTCGATGAAGGCAATTATCTTTTAAAAGAATGGGAGTTTGAAAAATGTCTGGATGAGCTCCTGTTCCAGCTTAAAAATGATGATGTTATAGGGCGGATGTGGGCAGCCTCAGAACTGATAAAATATAGAGAAAAACCCGAAGCTGTTAAAGGTCTGAAAGAAAGCGCAGTAAAGGATAAATTCTGGGCTGTAAGAAAGTCTGCGGTAGAAACTCTGGGAAAAATAAACAGCATAGAGCATACTGGGTTATTTCAGGATATATGCCGGGATAATAATTCAAAAGTCAGAACAGCGGCCTTAAAGGCCCTGGGAGACTATGAGAATCCTGGGCTAGTTGTATTTTTCAGGAAACAGTTTAAAGAGGATAACAGTTACCTTGCTCAGGCTGAAGCCTTGCGCTCGATTGGAAAGTGTGGGGACCGCTCGCAGCTCTCTTTCCTGCAGGAAGCTGCTGGAATGACATCCCCCAGAGATGTGATCAAAAGAGCGGCCGCTTGGGCTAGAGAAAAGATCAAGTCAGGAGCTGTATAGTTTTTCCCGGCTTATTTCCAAGGCCAGGTTAAACTCACCGGCGAGTACCTGAGCAGCTACTGCAGCAGCAAATTCCCGGGCGGTATTAACTCCCATTATCCGCAGAGCTTCCCTGCCTCCCGGAGGGATCAAGCCTTCTCTCGAGGAGGCTATCCCTACTTCGATATTGGGTAATTCCACTCTGTAGACCACATCGTTATTTTCAGTTTCTATATATATATTCTGGAAGGAAGAAACTAGGGGGCTCCGGGGATTGACTTGGACAGCTCTGTAAATTGCGGGAATAATCTCTCCTCCCATACCTGAATAGAATTGACATCCCAATTCTTGCGCTCCTATCTTATCTATTTTAATGAAAGAGATGAATTTTTGGGGATCGACCTTCAGCAGCCTCTTGAATACTGTGCGGGAGACTCTTATCTCTGCAGAGGCATATCTTCCTCTTTTATTTTGCGGGCTGGGTTTTAAGTCTCCGTCATAGCCCTGGGCGATAACACTAAGCTCATATTCTATGCCTGCCTTTCTCAGCTGGATCTCGATCTCTTTTTTGGCATATCCCACAGCTTTGCTGATATCTCCATGGCCGCGGAAATTTTTAAAGTCTGCAGTATAATCCACATATAGAATAAAATCCCCCTGGCTCTCTACCCGCTTAAACTCAACTGTACTCACCTTTCCGGAAAATTCTACCATCTTTTTGTTCATTTCTACTTTTATTCGGGGCAGGATTGTCTTGATGAGGTCGATCGCCTGGCTGCGCCATTTTTCTGATTTGAATATATAGCCATTGCAACGGGCAGCTCTCCCGTATTCCGATACTCTAACAATAGCTCCTCCGAGTTTGTTTATTTTAAAACAGCCCCTTGTAACTCCGATTGGCCCTAATCCGGTTCCGTAAACCAAAAGATTGGTAAATTCTTTCTCAATATCGCCCTTAACTTTTATTCTCCCTGCATAAGAGTAATAGTTTTCGCTTCCTCCTATATAGTTTTCAACCAGAGGTCCGTATTGATCGAGGGCTTCCACTTTGCTTCCGCAAAGCGAACATTTAAGAAAAGAATCCCTGGCATCAAGTGCCCATATAAATTTATCTTTCCGGCACAGATAATTTATTTTAAAGGGTTTTTCAGATATGGTGATGTATTTGAATTTTTCTCCAGTTTTCTCTTCGATAAACCGTTGCCGGCAGATAGCAGCTGTCCTGAAGTTTTCTGGCTCATTGACGCCATACTTTGAAAGCAATTCATTTTCTAATTTCCAAGGAGGAAGGTTTCCGGCCCTAAGTTCTTTAATACATTCTCTGATAACTCGGTGCTCTTTTTTTTGATTGCTCATGATGGCTAAACCTTTTTAATATATTCTCTGGTTATATCAATGACATTGGTTGAATATTTATTATGTCCGTCGAGGTAGTCCCTCATCAATTTAATAAAGACCCCGCTTAACGCAAGTACTGCGATAAGATTGGGGATGGCACAGACCCCGACTGCTATATTAGCAAAAGTCCACAGCTTGTCCACGTGGGCGAATCCGGCAAAGATAACGCCCGGCAGCAGATAAAACCATTTTAGGATTTTTATGGACTTTTTCCCGAATACATTTATTACTGAATTCTCATAGTAAATAAAAAAGCCGATCTGAGTGGTTAAGCAGAAAGTCAATATTGAAAATGAAAGTAGAAAGTTTGCAAAAGATGAAGGAAAAACGGAAGCGAAGGCTGTGATGACAAGTTCGATGCCCGACTGTCCGTTGGATAAGACGCCGGTAGAGATGATAGCAAAAGCTGTTATTGTGCAGATTATAAAGGTCACTACAAAGACTTCGAATGAACCCCATAAGCCCTGAAGAAATGGATGTTTAGTGTTGGAGGTGGCATGTGCCATGGGGGCAGTCCCGAGTCCGGCTTCATTTGAGAGCATTCCCCGGGCCATGCCGGTTTTAATGGCGGCCATAACAGCAGCTCCGGCAAAACCACCGGCTGCTGGAGCTGCAGAAAAAGCGTATTTGAATATTGTGCCGAAGGCTTCCGGGATCCTGGCGTAATTGAAGACAAAAATGATCAGGCCTCCTATCACATATACAACTGACATAAAGGGTACGAGTTTTTCGCAAAAGCGTCCGATCCGTTTGATACCGCCTATAACGATAACAGCTGTGATTACGGCCATGATGCTTGTAATTATATAGGGATTTAATTTGTAACTGGTCAGAAAAGCCCGGCCTACGGTATGGGATTGGAGCAGAGTTGCACAAATCACAGAATTAATAAACATACCGAAGCTGAATAATTTTGCCAGAAACTTCCAACCAAGGCCTTTGTTGATATAATACATGGGGCCGCCGTGGGGGCGCCCCTGCTTGTCAATGTCCCGGTAGTGTACCGCCAGGGTAACCTCAGCGGTTTTTGTGATCATGCCAAGGAAGGCCAGCAGCCACATCCAGAATATGGCGCCCGGGCCTCCTACGGAAAGAGCAGTGGCTACTCCTGCGATGCTGCCCATTCCCACAGTACTGGCAAGAGCGGTAGATGTAGCCTGGAATGGAGTCATTTTTTCAGATTTTTCGGTCTCATGTTCCTTTTTTATCCTGCCGATTGTATTTTTCAAAATAAAACCGAATTTCCTAACCTGAAAAAAGCCGGTTTTTGCTGTAAAGTAGATATAGACTGAGGCGATAAATACCATAGTCCATATACCCCAGAGGGCTGAGTCTATATTTGTGGCTATGTCAAGGATCTTATCTATCATCTTATTTAAGGGGGACTGCCTTTCTATTGAAAGGGAATGTCCCTTTTTTCAATTTTCGGTATATATACCGCCCCCTGCCTTTTTCCGCCAAACATTTTTCCCCGTCAATAATAAGTTCTCCTCGGGAAAAGACCTTTTTGATTTTTCCTGTTATTTTGATTCCCTCATAAGCAGACCAGTCCGCAGCCATATGGAGAGAATTACAGTTCATGGTCCACTTTTTCAGCGGGTCAAAAAGTACAATATCAGCATCGCTTCCAGGAGAAAGAGTGCCTTTTTTCGGGGCCATTCCAAAAATTTCTGCCGGAGCTACAGCGATCAATTCAACAAATCTGGGCAGGGAAAGTTTTCCTTTAGAGACTCCTTCTGAATAAAGCAGGTTGAGGCGGGGCTCAATTCCCGGAATACCGTTGGGGCACTTATCAAAGCGTTTTGCACCTAAAAGTTTGGCATCCCAGGAGTAAGCGGCATCATCTGATGACACCATGGATATGCCGCCGTTATGGATACCTTCCCATAAGGCATCCCGGACGGAGTTGCTTCTGAGGGGGGGAGAGCATATCCACTTGATACCGTCCTCCCTCTCCAGCATTTTGTCTGTAAATATAAGATAATGGGTACATGTCTCCGCCAAGACATCGATTCCTTTATCTCTGGCTGCGGCTATCATTTTGACACCATCTTCGGTTGCCATATGGACTATAAAGATACGACCCCCGGTTTTTTCTGCTGTCCTGAGCAAGCGGCGGATGGCCTTGTTTTCAGCTTCGGGGGGGCGGCTGCGGGCATGATAGATGGGACTGGTTTTGCCGGAGCGGAGCATTTCGGAGACATTGCTTTCGATTATATTATTGTCCTCAGCATGAAGCATCAACATGCCGCCGGCTTTTTTTAGTTGTTTCAGGATAGATGCAAGATCATCATCTTCGATCATAAGGCCTTCTTCCCGGTACGTCATATAACATTTAATGGTTGGAGCGCCTTTTTCCACAACCAGCGGGATCTCTTTAAGTGTTTCCGGATAGGGTTGGGTTATCACCGGGTGTACTCCCCAATCGACTAAGGCCTTGCCCAGGGCTTCCTCTTCTTTATTCTTAATAGTACTCAGCAGAGATTCTTTAGGTGCCTGATTGGAAAAGTCGATTATACTGGTAACACCCCCGTAGGCCGCTGCTCGGGTGCCGGTAAAAAAATCGTGTACGCTTTTTGTCCCCATAAATTCGTCATTAAAATGGACATGGGTATCGATAGCGCCGGGGAATACAAGCAGGCCTTCAGCATCGATTTCCAGGTCAGCCCTGCATCCGGATAAGTCGTTTGATTCAGCAATGATTTCCCCGCGGATAAGCAGGTCCTGCTTTAAAACCGACTCTCCTGTTACTACTTTTCCCCCCCGGATAAGAGTTGTTTTTGGTGCTTTCATTTTGTGTTTACTTTATAATGCGCGGAAATCTTATCACTCCGATATTCTGAAGTCAAAAGATAAGGAGGGGGAAAAAGAACCATGCCCGCGTTGTTCCGGGTGGCTTTCTACGGGATTTACCCGTATCCGTGCTAACTCTTAAATTAAATTATTCATAAAAATTACGAGGGAAGAAGTCAGTTGTTTTTTTGTCTAAAAAGGAGATATAATAATAAAAACAGCAACCAATTTACCTGTTATTACGTATATAATAATGTAACAATTTAATAGATAAACATAAAATGAAGTGCCCAAAGTGCCTGACCGACAATCCAGAAGATACCAACTTCTGCGGAAATTGCGGCACAATGCTTTTTTCTGATGAGGACTCCTCTTCCATAACTAAAACTCTTATATCAGGCAAAAAAGAATTGATGCTGAGTGGAACCTTTGCCGAGCGGTACCATATTATTGATGACCTGGGCCGGGGTGGGATGGGAAACGTCTATAAAGCCCTAGATACCAAGATCAACGAGAAAGTTGCCTTGAAGATCTTGAACCCCAAGATCGCAGGTGACAAGAAAAATATGGATCGTTTTCGCAATGAACTGAAAATCACTCGCAGGATATCACATAGAAATATTTGCCGGCTTTATGACCTTGGAGAGGCTGAAGGCCTTTCTTTTATATCCATGGAATATGTATCTGGAGAAGACCTCAAGACACTTATTCGCAGGATCGGGTATTTGACGCCTGGAAAGGCTGTATTTATTATCAGGCAGATCTGTGAAGGCCTGGTCGAAGCACACAGCTCCGGAGTACTTCACCGGGACCTTAAGCCGCAGAATATTATGATTGATACAGAAGGGAATGCCAGGATCATGGATTTTGGTATAGCCAGTTCTGTAAAAACTGATGGCATAACAGAAGCCGGGATTATTATGGGGACACCCGAATATATGTCTCCGGAGCAGGTCGAAGGAAAAGAGCTTGATCAGCGATCGGATATTTATTCCCTGGGAATAATATTATATGAGATGCTTACCGGCCGGATCCCGTTTGACGGCAGCACTTCCTTAAGTGTTGCAGTAAAACAGAAAACAGAAAAGCCTAAAGATCCAAGAAAATTTAATGCACAGATCCCTGAGGATATCAGCCATATGATCCTCAAGTGCTTGGAAAAAGACAGAGATAAACGATATCAGAAGACCGGGGATATCCTTGAGGAAATTAAGGATATTGAAAAAGAACTTCCAAAGACAGACCGGGTTTTGCCAAAACGTAAGACCAAATCCGGAGAAATCACTGTTAAATTAAACCTGAGGAAAATTATTTTGCCGGCCGTAATTGTGCTTATTGCTGTTTTAATTGGGTTTGCATCCTGGAAATTTGTCTTTAACAAAAAGAGTGGGTATTTAGTTCCGGGAAAGCCATCTCTGGTAGTAATGCATTTTGAGAATAACACAGGAAATAGTGACCTGGAACACTGGAGAAAAGCGTTATCTGATTTGCTTATAGCTGATCTGAGTCAATCAAGGTTTTTAAGAGTATTAAATGCTGAGAGATTATATGACATCCTCCAAGAGTTGAATCTGCTGAGAGCTGCAAGTTACTCTTCAAAAAATCTGAAGAATGTAGCTTCCCGGGGAGAAGTTCGCTATATCCTGGTGGGAAAGATGACTATGGCAGGGGACACGATCCGACTTAATACCAGCCTGCAGGATGTGGTATCCGGAGAGGTCATAGGCGCCCAGCAGGTGGATGGGGAAGGAGAAGGCGCCCTTTTTAGCCTGGTTGATGAAATAACGATGAAGATAAAAGAGGATTTTAAGATTTCTGGCGCGGATATTGCAAGCGATATTGATGCAAAAGTACAAAATATAACCTCGAATTCTCCCGAGGCTCTTCAGTATTATCAGGAAGGATTAAAACATCACTATAATGCTGAATATGATATTAGTATCCCTCTAATGGAGCTGACCATTGCGATCGACCCGGAATTTGCCATGGCCTACCGCACGTTGTCTATCGGTTATTCAAATCTTGGATTGGTCACTGAAGCCAGAAAACATATGCAAAAGGCTTTTGAACTGAGTGACCATGTGTCTGACCGGGAACGATATTATATTTTGGGGGAGTATTATCGTGGCTCTGACAATTCTATGGATAAGGCTATTGATGCCTACTCAAAACTCCTGGAGCTTTATCCGGATGATCATATTGGAAACAATAACCTGGGATTGTTGTATTATACATTGGAAAGGATGGATGAGGCCAAAGAAAAGTTTGCTGTAAATATTAAAAACAAGGTTCACAATTATTTTTCTTATTCTAATATGGCAAGTATCCTAATGGCTGAGGGGGATTTTGAAAAAGCCGGAAAAATCCTGGAAGGGTATTTAAACAATATATCTGACCATTCCCGAGTCCGTGACAGTCTTGCCTGGGTGTATCTGATGCAAGAGAAATATGACCTTGCTCTCAAAGAGGCCGAAGCAGCAAAGGCTGCAAATCCGGATGATTTTGAATATTTTAGTATTAAAGGGACTGTTGATTTTGCCCGGGGAAAATATCAAGACGCTGAGAATAAATACCTGAAGCTGCTGGAAACAAAACAACCTACGGCTCATTATCGAGCAAGAATGACATTAAGCTCTTTATATATGTTCCAGGGGAAGTTCTCAGATGCGGTAGATCAATTGAATCAGGGGATTGAACTGGCTGATATGCTGGGAGAAAAAGAGTGGCTGCAAAATTTATATTCTTCAATGGCGTTTATTGAAATACAAAGAGGGAAGCTCGATAATGCTACCCGCGCTTGCAGTAAAGTAGAGGATATCGCTATAGAATCAGGAAGAACTGAACAGAAAAAAGTAGCGCTTTTATGCAAAGGACTGGTTTTTCTGAAGCTGAAATCGTGGGAGGACGCACAGAAACAGGCTGATGAACTCAAAGTCCTTGTAGAAGCTGGTCTTAATCCCAAAGAAGTGCGGTATTATTATTATTTGGATGGGATGCTTCAGTCGGGAAAACAAAATTTTTCTGAAGCGGTAAAAAGCTTTGATACAGCACTTTCTATGATGCTGTCTGAGGATAATATGCGGGCTGGGATTTATAATGCAAAAGCTGACGCGCTTTTCCTTGCAGGAGATCTGGATGGTGCCAGAGAGATCTATGAGAAAAACATTTCCCGCTCTCCGATAGACTCTGACAATGCTTATTATTATACGAAGAGCTTTTACATGCTGGGCAGGATATTCCAGCAGCAGGGGATGAAGAATAAAGCCAAGAGTAATTATGATAAATTCCTCAACCTCTGGAAAAATGCTGACTCTGACCTTCCGGAATTGAGCGATGCCCGCCACCAACTTTCCACTTTATAAAAAACAGTCTGGAGTTCCACCAATTTTATCTCTAACTTTAACTTGAGGCAGCTTTTTTTTGCATCCTTGACATCCTGTTTTTGTGTTTATATAGTAAAACCATATGGAATATTAAACTAGGGAGGGCCCCATGTTTGCACGTGTAACCTCAGCAACAGTTAGAATAGAGATGATAGATAAGTTTATAGATATTTTTCAAAACAGCATAATGCCTGCTGCAAAAAAACAAAAAGGATATTGCGGAGCCTATCTTTTTATTGACCGTAAAACAGGAAGAGTGAATGCTGTTACCCTGTGGAAGACGGAAGGATATGCGATAGCCAATGAGGAAACAATGTATTATCAGGAGCAACTAATAAAGATACATGTCCTTCTATCCAAAAATCCGATCCGGGAGGGTTTTGAAGTTGCAGCAAGCGATTTGATCTAAATTATTCATAAAAGATGAAATTCGGGTGTGGCTTGTGCTCGCTTCAGATTTTTAACGCCATTCCTCTTCGGTTTTCTCGGCTGCTGCGTAACTCCCCCGTCCGTGGGTCAAACATACTCGCAGCCCGACTACGTCGGATTCCCTCGAAAAGCCTCATCAGAAGGCTAAATCTTCAATGTCGCTTCAGCCACATCAGAATTTCATAAGAT
>JAUWTR010000291.1 GCA_030614645.1 Candidatus Aminicenantota bacterium | reverse complement strand
TATTCAGATCCTGTCACAGGCCAAAAAATGCCTAAAGAAAGTGACATCTCTTTTTATGCCAAGCAAGAACGAATAGTCATGGGCGACAATGCCCTTATTGACCCAACTGACATCAATGATTATTTTGCTATCAGAGGATATAATTCTCTGGGTACAGTCCTCAAAAACATGAATCCTGAAGATGTTATTGAGACTATTATAGCCTCAGGTATCCGGGGAAGAGGCGGGGCCGGTTTCCCAACCGGTTCAAAGTGGAAATTCGCCCGCAATGCCAAAGGAGATATCAAATACATTATCTGTAATGCTGATGAGGGAGACCCGGGTGCTTATATGGACCGCAGCCTAATGGAAGGAAATCCTCATCGCGTATTAGAAGGAATGATCATCGGGGCTTATGCTATAGGAGCTACGGAAGGTTATATCTATGTGCGGATGGAGTACCCTTTAGCGCTTAAGAACATTACTATTGCTCTGGAACAGGCACGGAAATTAGGTCTATTGGGAGATGCTATCCTCGGCTCAGAATTTAATTTTGACATTAACGTCTTTAAGGGAGCCGGATCGTTTGTTTCCGGAGAGGAGACATCGCTTATGGCTTCGATCGAAGGGCGGAGGGCTCAACCAAGGCAGCGCCCGCCTTTTCCCGCCCAATCCGGACTATGGGGAAAGCCGACAAATATTAACAATGTCGAGACCTGGGGCAATATCCCTATAATAATCGAAAAAGGCTCAGACTGGTTCGCAGGTATTGGAACTAAAAGCAGTAAAGGTACTAAGATATTCTCTCTTGTAGGAAAAATCAATAATACTGGCCTGGTGGAAGTCCCAATGGGAATCACTTTGCGAGAAATAATATATGATATTGGGGGCGGTATTCCCGATGATAAGGAATTTAAAGCTGTTCAGACCGGGGGCCCATCAGGCGGATGCATTCCTAAAGAGAAGCTAGACTTGCCTGTTGATTATAAAAGCCTTTCGGAGGCCGGGTCGATAATGGGTTCGGGCGGAATGATTGTTATGGATGAAGATACCTGCATGGTGGATGTCGCCCGTTATTTTCTCCAGTTTACCCAGGAAGAATCATGCGGAAAATGTGTCCCATGTCGAATCGGAACCAGGCAGATGGTTGAGATCCTTTCCCGTATAACCAAGGGAGAAGGCAAGGAAAGTGACATAAAGAAACTCGAGGAGCTGGCGAAAACAATAAAATCGGGTTCATTGTGTGGATTGGGGCAGACATCCCCTAATCCTGTTTTGACTACTTTGCTTTATTTCCGGAAGGAATATGAAGACCATATTAATAACAAAAGCTGCAAGGCACTGGCATGTAAAGATCTTATCTGCTATTACATTGAGCCGGAAAAGTGTATCGGCTGCCTGCTCTGCAAAAAGAGCTGCCCGGTTGATGCGATTTGGGGAAAAAGAAAAGAAGTCCATGTAATCGACCATAAATTATGTATCAAATGCGGAGCCTGTTTTGATGTGTGTCCTCCTAAGGTAAGTGCTATATCGAAATACACAGGAAAAAAGAAGGAAAAGATTTTAAAAAAGGCTTCAGCGGGAAAAGTTGACAAATGAAAGTAATTATAGATGGAAAAACGATCGAAGCAGAAGAGAATAAGACAATTTTAGAGTTGGCGCGGGAAAATGGGATTTATATTCCATCTCTGTGTGACCACGCCGAGTTGGCTCCTTTCAGTGGCTGCCGGTTGTGTCTTGTTCAGATCAAAGGTAAGAAAGGATACTCACCATCATGCAGTATTTATGCCGAAGATGGCATGGTTATAAAGACATCTACTCAGCAGCTGCGAAAGTTAAGAAAAAACATTTTGGAACTTATCCTCACAGAACACCCAAATGCCTGCCTGATGTGTGCAGAAAAAAAGGAATGCGATGAACATAAAGCGACCATTCGAAAAGTAGGGGAAGTGACCGGATGTGTTCTTTGTCCTAATAATGGGGATTGCGAACTTCAGGAGATTGTAGAAGAGATAGGGGTAGATATAGTAGATTTTCCTTCCTATTACCGTGATATTGAGGTTAAAAGGGATGACCCTTTCTTTGACCGAAATTACAACCTTTGTATTCTTTGTGGAAGATGTGTCCGAATTTGTCATGAGGTAAGGGGGTGTTCTGCTCTTTCGTTTATAAAAAGAGGCCCTGAGACTGTAGTGTCAACGTCGATGGATCAGAGGCTGATCGATTCCAACTGTCAGTTTTGTGGTGCTTGTGTTGATGTCTGTCCAACCGGGGCTCTGATAGAGAAAGGCAAAAAATATGAAAGCCTTGCGGATGATAAGACCGAGATGCTCTGCCCGCTTTGCAGTGTAGGATGTAAACTGGAAGTAAATCTGGGGGAAGGACGGCTGCTGAACACCCGGCCGGCAGCAGACGGTCCTGTCAATCATGGTCAGGCATGTGTAAAGGGTCGTTTTTTGATTAAAGACCTGGTTTATATAGAGAAAAGAATTGAAAAACCTTTGATTCGCAGGAAAAAGAAGCTGGAAGAGGTGGGTTGGAATGAAGCCCTGGATTGGGTAGCCGGGAAACTTAAAAAATATAAGGGAAAAGAGACTGCAGTCATCCGGTCTGCCCAGGTATCCTGTGAAGACGGCTATGTACTTCGTAAGTTTGCGGATGAAGTTCTGAAGACAGGAAATATTAGCTCCGAATCCGCTTTCTCCCCATATCAGGAACTGGCAAAGAAACTGGGATTTATGCCCCCCCTGAATTATAAAATTGAAGAGATTTCTTTGGCAGAGACTATATTTCTCCTTAGCTCTAATATTTCCGTTTCTCACCCGATTGTCTGGCTGGAGATTGTTAAGGCAGTAAAAAATGGAGCCAGACTGATTGCCGCAAGACCGATGGAACTTCAATCTGATCGATTTGTATCTCTACAGCTTAGGATCGAGCCGGGAACTGAAAATATTTTACTTGGCAGCCTGCAGAAGATTTTAACCGGTGATGAGTCATTTAAAGCTGCTAAAGAGTTCAAAGTAGAAGAAAATGCTCTCAGAGAGGCCGCGGAAATATTAAAAAGTGGTAAATCGCCTGCATTTATTTTTGGCTCTGAATCGATTCAAGGGCCGGTCGGAATGGAAGTTCTGACTGCACTCTGGAATACAGCTTTACTCACTAAAGGACGGCTTTATCATTTAGGGCTTGAAAGTAACTCGCGTGGGATATTTGAGCTTGACCGGAATTTTAGTAAAAAAGGCAGACAAACAGGGCTTATTATTCAGGATGTTATAGATGACAAGATCAAAGTGCTTTATCTTGTCGGAAGCCGGATTGAACTTCCTAAAAAAGCCAGACCTGAGTTTCTTATTGTCCAGGACAGCTATGTCAGCAAAAATACTAAAATAGCTGATGCAGTTTTGCCAGCGGCAGTTTTTGCTGAGACTGAG
>JAUWTR010000387.1 GCA_030614645.1 Candidatus Aminicenantota bacterium | reverse complement strand
CGCAATGACCAACGTGGGCCTGATCCATCTGGTGGGCTGAAAGTGAACAAAACTAAACATGATTTTGTTGTTTATAGTTTTACAGCTCTAAAATTGATTTTTTTTCTCCTAAGAAGTGAGTTAGCTGCAATGAAAAGATGCAATACAGCTCGATGTAATACAACTCAACGGAGTAGTTTTTGGATGCTTCAATAACCACGCTCCCTCTCCAAATTCTTCGTGATTGTATCAGTTGTGCAGCAAATAGTCAAATGACATTTATGCTGAGATTTATTTGACATGAAGTTCTGGTTGATTTATAAAGTCGAAGAATTAGATAAGGTCAAGGATGATGCTGATTAAAGGAATTTGTGAATGAGTTTTGGTATCTTAGCTCTTCTTGCTCTTTTGCCTATAATCTCAGTATTCGGGCTTATAGTTCTTTTTAGATGGCCTGCAACAAGAGCCATGCCTATTGCTTATCTTATTACCTGCTTCTTAGCTTTCACAGTCTGGAAAGTACCTTTTTCTCAGTTAGCTGCTGCTTCTATCGATGGTCTGCTTACAGCGGCCTCAATTCTTTATATTATCCTGGGTGCCATTCTTCTCTTGAATCTCCAGCAGGAAAGCGGCGCAATTTTCTCTATCAGAAAGAGCATGTTCCTCATTTCCCCTGATCGCCGTGCCCAAGCGATAATCATTGCTTTTCTGTTTGGCTCTTTCATCGAAGGCTCTGCTGGTTTTGGGACACCTGCTGCTGTAGCGGCCCCTCTGCTGGTAGCCATTGGTTTTCCAGCTATGGCGGCTGTAATGGTATCCTTGATTATTCAGAGCACCTGCGTTTCTTTCGGGGCGGTTGGTACTCCAATTCTGATCGGCGTCAACGCAGGATTAAGCGGACAAGTTGAAGTCGTAAACTATTTGAGTGCACACAATTTAGATTTCGCTCCCTATTTGAATTCAATCGGAGGAAAGGTGGCTATTATTCACGGAATCACCGGCACTCTTATTCCCATAATCCTGGTAATTATGATGACCCGTTTTTTCGGGCAAAAGAGGAGTTGGAAGGAAGGCCTTTCCATTTTACCTTTCGGCCTCTTTGCAGGTCTATGTTTTACAGTTCCTTATACCCTGACTGGAGTATTCCTGGGACCTGAGTTCCCTTCACTGGTGGGATCTCTCTGGGGACTTTTAATCGTTGTCCCCCTGGCAAAGATAGGCTTTCTTAGGCCCAGGAAAGTCTGGGACTTTCCGGCAAAAAAAACATGGCCTCAAGACTGGATTGGACAAGAGATAGAGGAAAGGCATGATTCGGAATCGGAGAAAAATTGGGGACAGTCCCCAAAAACAAGAAAAAACCAAGGGGACAGTCCCCAAATTTTAAAATCAGAAATGAGTATTTTTAAAGCATGGTTTCCCTATATTCTTGTTGCGTTGCTTCTCCTTTTCAGCCGCCTCTGGCCTCTTCTGAAAAATGCCCTGGCTTCTGTTTCCATAAAGTGGACAAATATTTTCCAGACTTCTATCAGTACTAGCTTTCAACCTTTCTATTTACCTGGCTTTATATTTTTAGTTGTGACTGTTATGACAATCCTCATTCAGAAGATGTCGAAAAAACAGGTCAAAAAGGCTGCAAATCGTTCTTTTAGAATGCTTCTCGGTCCTGCTATCGCTCTCGGGTTTGCAGTACCTATGGTCAAGGTTTTTATTAACAGTGGAGTCTCCGGAGGATTGGACAAGATGCCTGTTGTGTTGGCCAGTGCTGCAGCGGCCTTATTGGGAAAAGGCTGGACCGCCTTTGCCCCTGTAATAGGAGCAATGGGAGCTTTTGTTGCAGGAAGCAATACCTTCAGCAACATGATGTTCTCCCTTTTTCAATTTGTCACTGCCCTCAAGATAGGCGCAGTTCCGGGTGTAATTGTCGCCCTTCAAGCTGTGGGAGGCGCTGCCGGGAATATGATCTGTGTTCATAATGTCGTCGCCGCATCGGCAGTTGTCGGCCTTCTGGGAAGGGAGGGTCTAATCATTCGCAAAACGTTAATCCCGATGGCCTATTATCTTATTGTGGCGGCGATCATTGGGATAATCATGCTGCAGCTTTTTAGAGTATGAAGTGCAAAGTTAGATTAAAACTTATCCCCTACCTATTCCCTACTTCACCTGTTTAACCTCTAATGGCCTGGCTATAGTAATACCAATATGTGTCTCGATAGATTGCGTATATTTATAGAGTTCTGCATCCAGGAGCACTTTTTTCTTTCTTTGCGAAGCATGTAAAAATCTCATTTTTCCTCTCTCATCCCGATAAGCCAGGCCGGTATGCCCATAATCCAGGCCTTCTTTAGCTGTTGCCAAGGCAATAATATCGCCTGTTTGAATATGTTTTTGCACTTCCTTGATCTTATTTTTGGGAATATACCAGTGCTTGCGCTTATTTATTTCTTTTTCAAGCATAGCTATTGTCTCTATAAATTCTGGAAATTCCTTCAGGGACTGATAAAAGTGCGGATTTTTTGACATGAATGAGACCTTAAAAGGAAATTCTTCTGCACCGATTTCTTTTGTGATATTCCTGACTACTTTTTTCTTCTCGTTGTCATAAATCCAGTCAGAAGTG
>JAUWTR010000377.1 GCA_030614645.1 Candidatus Aminicenantota bacterium | reverse complement strand
TGGGTATTATCATCGGAATTGCGGGGGTTTTCCTCTATGAAAGCTTTAAAGAAAGCCTCATGGATGAGCTGGAACAGACACTGCGTGAGATTGCTAATGATGTAAATGATAAATGGAACTCGAGACGTGGAGTTACTTGGGAATATGCTATCAATCGAATGGAAGACAAGTATGGAGTCTATGATCCCTTTATTCAGATGGTAGAGATCAAAGAACATAGAGACAGGGATTCTGATATCAGAGGTATTGATAAAATCATTCGCTCTCGGAAGATCCCAGAGGGCCTTTTTGTGCTTGATACCGGATGTTATTATAAAGCTGACAGGGCTGATATAGATGATCTGGTATATATGACGGTTACTGAGAAAAAACTCAGCTCGTATCCCCTTCGTGTGATTCTGTTTCCGGTTAGAGGCCCTAATATTGTTCAGGTTGGGATATCTCTGGAAGAAACAACAAATGCTTTAAAAGAGTTGTTGTTTATCCTGATCATCGGAGGGCCATTGCTGCTTTTATTTTCCTCATTAGGGGGTAGTTTTATTATCAGGAAGGCATTGCAGCCGGTTAAGAGTGTAGTCAGAACAGCAAACGAGATATCAGCGGATGACCTTTCCCTGCGGATAGATTCCAGAAACCGTAAAGATGAGATTGGGGCCCTGGTAGATACTTTTAATGAGATGATTGCACGTCTGGAAAAATCAGTTAAGAAAATACGGCAGTTTTCTGGAGATGTTTCTCATGAACTGAGAACTCCTTTGACTATTATCCGGGGTGAAATCGAAGTTCTCCTGCGAAAAGACAGAAAAAAAGAAGAGTATAAAGATATTTTAAAAAGTGTACTGGAAGAAACCCTCCAGATGGAAAAGATAATCGACGAGCTGCTTTTCCTTTCCCGGATCGAAGCTGCAGATAAAAGGAAGTTAGATGCTGATATCCACTTAGATGATGTCTTGCTTAAAGTCTTCGAGAGCCGCGAGCAGACGGCTGTAAGAAAGAAATTGGAGTTCGCAATTAAAGAGGTTACACCATTATCGATTAAAGGAGACAGAGCTCTCCTAAAAAGGCTTATATCAAATATTATTGATAATGCTATTCGGTATACTCCTCCCAAAGGCAAAGTTGAGATCAGTCTGGAGCAAAAAGAGGGATATGCTCAGATCTGTATTCAGGACACTGGGATCGGAATTCCTAAAGAGTCGCTGTCTTTTATATTTGACCGTTTCTATGTGGTGGACAAATCCCGCAGCAAGGAAAGTGGGGGATTTGGATTAGGACTTTCGATAGCAAAATGGGTGGCTGATATACACAGCGCCTCGATAGATGTGCAGAGTAAAATTAATCAGGGAACTATAGTAAAAATCCGCTTTCCCCTTTAGTATATATTTAAAAATCCGCCCTAAAAAGGCCTCTGATTAATAGGCCTATCTTTTTGGAGGCTTTTATATTTCTCTTTCTGTTTTTCTGTCAGGATTTCTTGTATAGCCCGGTCTATTTCTTTGATAAAACTGCTGGGCCTCTGATCCCTGAGCCAATTGTCGCCTCGTTTAGGATTTTGATCCGGGGAGTGTTTTCCCAGGATTTGTTTGACCTGTTCAGCCTGAACTTCAGTTAAAGACAATTCTTTTTTTAGAAAGCTAAGCCGGCTCTGAATAAAATTATCCTTTTTAGGAAGATTCCTTAACCTTCCTCCCCACCTGAGAAATTGCCAGCGGTTAAAGGGCCCTCTATTGAGGCGACTTTTTTGGGTTGGAGTCAGAAGGGGATCGAGTTTTGTTTTGAAGGATTCATTGGCAGCCAGCATTTCCTCCTGGTAATTGTCACGGATTTTAGAAACTGTCAAAGCGTGTTTCTTAAGGATGGATCTTATTTTTTGAGTCTGCTCTACATTTGGGTCCAGTATTCTTTCATAAATAACTAGAAGGCGGTCAGGATTTCGATAGGAGAAGGTCCTTTTAATACGGTGCTGCAAGAGAGCCCGGTTGAACATCGCTCCGATCGCAATCCCTATTATCAGTGTGACTATTATGATGAAGGTTGTTTTAGTTTTTACATTCATGGTGATTGCTCCCCTTAAAACAAAGGTAATTGTTGTAATTCTTCATAGGTTAAATCGGATGCATAAAAAGCTTCTTCCTGAGAAAAATTATCCCCGATGCCCAGGTTATAAGTGACCAAAATCAGCATAACGATGGCCCCAACAACAGCAAATCGACGGAATACGTGCTTAATCGCTTCGTAAAAAGCTTCCAAACCGTTTTCTCTTTCTTTTTGGGATATGATCTGCTTGATCACCCGCTCTGCAAAGAAGGGCTTGAAAGACTGCTCTCCAGTTTCGGAAAGAGCCTTACGTTGAGTTGTGATCAGCTCTTTTTCTCGGCGAAGTAGAGGTGATCTTTTCAGAGCACTATTTAGCTGGTTTTGCTCTTTTTCATTTAGTTTGCTGTCAAAAGAGCTGTAAAGCAGTTTTGAAATGTTTTTATTCATCTCCCTCCCCTTTTTGTTCGTTCTTTTCCCATAAAAGCGGAACCAGGATTTTTTTCAGCTTCGCCTGTCCCCGTGCTAGCCGAGAGAGTACTGTTCCGATGGGAAGGTCTAATATCTCAGCAACTTCTCTGCTGGTATATCCATTTATCGTGCGTAAAACAAGGACTGTGCGAAACTTAGG
>JAUWTR010000179.1 GCA_030614645.1 Candidatus Aminicenantota bacterium | reverse complement strand
GAAATATTTAAAAAATCTGGCCTGCGATATTTTTTTCTTTTTCATTACAATAATAGTATACTCCAATACTGCCCGAATCTAAATAGCCTGAATTATTTATAAAAAATGTCGATATGTATTATAGTTCTCTTTGAATCAATATTTTAAATTGATTCCTCAGACATTACAATTGCCCATTTCGTTTTTGATGTAATTTATATTGATAATCGACATTTTTTACCTTTTAGGCGAGCCGATCTCACAGCATCTACTTTGTTGCAGCGGATTCGCGGTGAAGAACCACAGCTTCATCCCCTGCGCCTCGTATCTGCGGCAACCTCGACTCGTGAATAATTCAGGCAAGTTGACCTGATTTTTGTTTATGGCGTATTTATAGATTCATATAGAATAAAATTTGTAAATTTTATTAAATCAAAGTAGAATATAACAAATAATCAAACAATTAGAGGAATAATCATGGTTAATGATTTAAAGGAAACAAGAATAAAGAGGATTGCTTTATTAATAGATGGTGATAATGCTCAGCCTAAGCTTATAGGGAAAATATTAACTGAAGCAAGCAAACAGGGAACATTAACGATCAGAAGGATCTACGGAGACTGGACGACTCCTAATATGCAGGGATGGAAAGATACTCTTAATACTGCAGCTATCCAGCCCATCCAGCAGTTTCGTTATACTGTGGGAAAAAACGCCACTGACAGTTCAATGATAATCGACGCTATGGATATCCTGCATGGAAAACATGTTGACGGCTTTTGCCTTGTATCCAGTGACAGTGATTATACCCGGCTCGCTACCAGGATCCGGGAAAGCGGCTTCTTTGTTATGGGGATTGGAAAGCAATTGACTCCTAAGGCATTTGTAAATGCTTGTAATGTGTTTATTTATACAGAAAACCTTTTACCTAAAGATACCAGGACCAGAGAGAAAAAAACAGCAGAAAAAACTGCAACTAAAAAAGAGCAGCCTCCAAAATTAGACCCGATGCCATTGTTAAAAGGTGCTTTTGAAATGGCTATCCAGGAAGACGGTTGGTCTAGTCTTGCTACAATGGGTTTTTACCTACACCAGCTTGATCCCGGTTTTGATCCCCGCACCTATGGATTTAAACAATTGTCTCAGCTTATTAAGTCTTATGGAAAATTATTCGAGCTGAAGTTTAAAGAAGAATCAGGGACTACCAGTGTAGATGTAAGACTTAAAGAATAGATATATAACCTCCCGCCATGGTTCAAAAGAGCAAAAAAGCAGTTGTGGCGGCCTTATTCGGAAATCTTGGTATAGCTGTTTTCAAAATGGTAGCTGCTTTTTTTAGTGGCTCATCCACTATGCTGGCTGAGGGATATCATTCGCTTTCAGATACCTTGAACCAGGTCCTTCTTCTTTATGGCCTAAAACGCAGCCTGAAAAAGCCTGATAAAGAACACCCATTTGGTCATGGAAAAGAGCAGTTTTTCTGGTCTTTTGTTGTGGCGATAATTCTGTTTGGAGTCGCAGGGACATTGTCTATTAGGGAAGGTTTGCATAAGTGCCAACACCCGGAACCAATAAGCCATATCGGGCTTATGTATCTGGCAATTGTGGTAGGCTTGATATTTGACGGATATTCACTAAGAATCGCTATGCAAAATATCCGCGGTGAAATGAGGGAGGAAAAATATAAAAATTTATTTGAATGTATAAGAAAAAGCAAGGACCAGACAAATTTGACGGTTTTTATTGAGGATCTACTTGCGCTTTCAGGACTTTTAATCGCTGATTTAGCAATTACAGTTGTTTACTTAACCGGTATCCTTATAATAGATGCAATTGCTTCTGTAATCATTGGGCTTCTTTTGATGATTTTTGCCCTTTTTCTTGCTTTTGAGTCCAAAGGATTATTATTGGGGGAAGGAGTTACCATAAAGAAAAGGAAGGAAATATTACAAACAGTAAAGTCTTTTCCTGGAGTCGAAAAAGTTATTAGCCTTAAAACTATGCACCTTGGTCCGCGAGAAGTGCTAGTAACTCTGGAGATCAATTATTTTGACAATATAACTGTGGCTGAGCTTGAAAAAATCAACGACAGGATAGAATCCCGTATTAAAAAGATAATTCCGGATGCAAAAATTTATTTGGAAGCGGAAAATAGGAGGGAGACATGAGACGTGAATCTGTAATGATTTTTTTAATGGTATTATGCGTTTTTGGGATTACATGTTCAAAAAAGCCTCAAAAAGATTATCCGATAAAACCGGTTGCTTTTAATGAGGTGGATATAACTGACAGTTTCTGGCTGCCGCGAATGGAAACTAACCGGGAAGTCACTATTCCTTTTGCCTTTAAAAAATGTGAAGAAACCGGCCGAATCGATAATTTTTCCAAAGCTGCAGGCCTGATGGAGGGTGATTTTGAAGGAAAAAGATATAATGATTCAGATGTGTATAAGATCATGGAAGGTGCGGCTTATTCATTAAGACTTAAACAGGATCCTGAGCTTGAAGAATATATGGATGATTTGATAGCTAAGGTAGCTGCATCCCAGGAAAAGGACGGTTATTTATATACTACCCGCACCATAGATCCGAAAAATCCTGCCCCTGGAGCAGGGGAGAAGCGTTGGTCTAATCTAGGTTCCAGTCATGAGTTATATAATGTCGGCCACATGTATGAAGCCGCAGTGGCTTATTATCAGGCTACCGGCAAACGTACCTTCCTGGATGTAGCGCTTAAAAATGCCGACTTGATAGCAGGTCTATTCGGGCCGGATGGACTAAAGGAATTTCCAGGCCATCAGGAAATAGAGATAGGTCTTGTAAAGCTTTTCCGTGAGACCGGGGAGGAAAAATATCTGGACTTGGCGAAATTTTTCCTGGATGTACGGGGGAATAAAGAATATAAAAAAATGTTTGATGAAAACTCAGATTTTTCTATCTACAACCAGGATTGGTATTTGCAGGCTCACAAGCCGGTTATCAAGCAGAGTCAGGCAATCGGACATGCGGTTCGTGCTACTTACATGTATTCGGGTATGGCTGATGTAGCGGCTATGACCGGGGATACAGCCTATATTAATGCCATAGACAGGATCTGGGATGATGTAGTATCTAAAAAACTATATCTTACAGGAGGCATTGGTTCCCGCCACGAAGGCGAGGCATTTGGGGATGCTTATGAGCTGCCTAATAATACTGCGTACAATGAGACCTGTGCTGCTATCGGTAATGTTTTCTGGAACTTTCGTTTGTTTCTTTTGCATGGAGAGGCGAAATATCTGGATGTTATGGAAAGGACTCTTTATAATGGATTGCTATCAGGAATATCTTTAAGTGGAGACCTCTTCTTTTACCCTAATCCTCTGGAGTCAGACGGAAAATTCAAATTCAACCAGGGAGCTTTATCACGCAAACCATGGTTTGACTGTGCCTGCTGTCCTGGTAACCTGGCCCGGTTTTTACCCTCTCTACCCGGATATATTTATGCTGTTAAAGATCAAACCCTGTATGTGAACCTGTTTACCGAGAGTGAGGGAAAAGCGATTATAGCAGAAAATTCCGTAAATATATCCCAGAAGACTAACTATCCCTGGGATGGGAATATCCAGATCTATCTAGAGCCAAAAAAAGATGCTGAATTTTATGTAAATGTTCGTATTCCCGGCTGGGCAAGGAATGAACCGGTTGCAAGTGATCTGTATAAATTTCTGCACCCATCTGAAGAAAAAATAAGTCTAAAAGTCAATTCTAAAGACCAAGCCTTGGATATGGGAAATGGCTTTGCCCGCCTGTTCCGGAAGTGGAAAAAAGGGGATGTAATAGAACTTGTGCTGCCTATGCCGGTGCGCAGGGTAATAGCGCCTGAAAATGTTGCAGCTGACCGCGGCAAAGCAGCCCTACAGCGGGGTCCTCTTGTCTACTGTTTTGAAGGAGTGGATAATAATGGCCAGGTCCTTAACCGGTTTTTACCTGATGAGCTTGACTTTGAGGTGGAATTCAGACCGCAATTACTTGGCGGAATTGATGTTTTGGCTGCAAAAGATACAGCGGAAGATATTCAACTGATTGCAATACCATACTATGCTTGGTCCCATCGCGGCATAGGGGAGATGTCAGTCTGGCTTACGCGTAAGAAAGGAGTCGTCAAATCTTTCGAGGGATCTTACTAGTATCCATGCCTGCTTTTAGAGATAAAATTGGAACAGTTAAAAATTGAAAAGAAAACTCACTTTAAGCATTATAACCCGGTCACAAAGCAAAGGGTTTATGCCGGTTTCACGTGTCTCATTGTAGATGAAGAAAATATTGGCTCCTGGTTTATAGATCCAGCGGATGAGGAAATTGCTTTTAAAAAGATTTTCAGAACTATTCCACTGCAGATAGGCTTTAGCATAAAGGTCAGGAGAAAAAGAATAGATAAGCCTGCTGGCAACAATATTTGTAGTAAATTTTCCGCCCTCGACCGGCAGGTCAAACTGATTGCGGTCAAGGATAAATTCCATACTGAAATGACTGCTAAGTTTGAGATAACCATTTGCTTTAAGCCCTAAGAGATTCCCGTTGTAAAACTCTCCAGCAGTACATTCTGCTCGTATGGCAATATCCTTGCTTTTGTCAGATTGATAAAAAGAAATAAAGAGATTGAACTTATATATATCTTTTAGGATATTAATCCCATCTTTTAGGGAAAAATCAGAAGGGAGGTCTTCATAACTCTGCATTACTCCCAGAAAAAGCTGGCTGCCATTTTGAAAGAGAGCAAATGTTCCGAAAAGGTTATCGCGTGACTCAAAGCGTCCGGCATGGTTTTCGATATAAGTCATCCGTTTCATAAATAATATTTTTCGAATATTAAAAATGCCGGGCCTGGGGCCAATACTAAAATTTCCTTTAAGCTTGCGTATATCAGTGCG
>JAUWTR010000121.1 GCA_030614645.1 Candidatus Aminicenantota bacterium | reverse complement strand
GCAAGGGAAACTTCAAAGGAAAATTTGCTAACAACAATACCCAAAGAAATTCCGATGATAGAGATTGCTAAGAGAGCTGTAACAGTGGCATATTTTGGCGATTTCCAGTTTATATTTATGGGCATAGCTCAAATTTCCAAAATAAATAGTGTTTTATTATGTTTTTGGCGGATATTCTGGCCTTATAATTGCCACGCGAGAGGCGTGTTTTACTATTCTTTTTCTTTTTCCTCTCCGTAATATCCATAATAGCGGTATTTTTGATAAGGCGTAACATCTTCAATGTATTTAGCCTTTAGGTTATTTATGACAACGCCAATAATTTTAACATCCACATTTTCCAATTGAATTTTGGAACGGAAAAGTGCCTGTCTTGCAGTCTTGCCAGCCTGATATACTAAAATAACGCCATCAGCCTTAGCTCCTAAAACAGCTGAATCAGTTACCGGAAGTGTGGGAGAGCTGTCAAACAGTATTACGTCGAACTCTTGTTTGAGATCTTGAATTAAGTCATCCATTTCAGGAAAACTGAGTAATTCGGCTGGATTAGGCGTTCGCTCTCCACATGTCATAATATGCAGATTTTCTATGCCCTGGGTCTTCAATATCTTTTCATACTAAAGTCCGCCCAACAGAATATCGGTTGCAGTATTAATTGCTTTCTGCCAATGTGCTTTCCCTATCAAAACCTCGGATAAACCAGGGCTTCTTTTAAGTCCAAATAATTTATAAATCATCGGCTTTCTAAAATCAGAGCCAATGATTATAACTTTCTGTCCTGCCTGGGCCATAGATATACCTAAATTACATAAAGTCTGTGTTTTTCCTTCTTGCGGGGCAGAGCTGGTAATTACAATAGCATTTCCGACCTTTTTTAGACCTGTAAGATCTAAATTTGTACGCAGAGATTTATAAGCCTCTCCGGCAACAGACGTTGGGTCAAATAAGGCAACCAAGCTTTTATGAAGATCTGGAACATCTGAAGTTTTATCTTCTTTTTTAAATAAACCCAAAAGGCCTTCTTTTCTTTTTTCCAATCCAGTATAGGGAATAATGCCTAAAACAGGCACCTTAAGCAATTCTTCTATGTCATCTATCCGGCCAATTGTAGTATCCAAGCTTTCACTAACAAAGGCCATAATTAAGCCAATCAAGAGTCCGCTGAAAATGCCGATAATCATATTAAGTTTTTTATTTGGCTTTATGGGAGCAGCGGGGACCATCGCTTTTTCTATAATAGCAACATCCTCAGCTTTTTCTGCTTCCAGAATGCGGGCTTCTTCGTGTTTTGTCCTAAACATCATATAAACATCTTGGCCCATAGAAACATTGCGCTTTAACTGGACAAGCCTGATCTCTTTTGAGGAAAGGTCTTTTTGTTGAGCTGATAATTCAGCTATAGCCATAGATAAATCTTGCTTAGACTTTGCTATTTTCCGCCTAAGGCTTATAACCTTTGGATGTATATCCGTATATTTGCTCTTTAAGGAAATCAACTCTAGCTCTGCCTTGACAATTTCTTGCTCAAGGCTTGTTATTCTGGGATTCACTTGAGCAGGAGAGGCATTAGTTGAAATTCTCTCCACGACCAATGGATTAGCTTCCCTAAATCTCTGAAGTTCCTCTTCACTTTGGCGCAGTTGCAAGGCATAGCTATCTAACTGCCCCTCAACAAATTCTCTAACATTGGATGCTTCTTTCTTCTTGTTTTCAAAGTGAGTTTCTTTGTAAACTTCGGCTACTGTATTGACCAATTTCGCTGCTTGTTCAGGGTCGCTTGAAGTTGCAGTAATAGAAATAATATTTGTCATCTCTATTTGCTCAGTCGAAATTTGACCCTGGTAGGCTTTGACTATTGGCATCTCTTCTTCTTCTGCCATATTGGGCTCTATGTAGCCTAATTTTATCACCGCGTTCTTTATGACTTCATAACTCGTTATAATGTTTGCTTGGGAAGCCATTTGATCTCCAGGGGACCATGTAATTAGTTCAGTTAATATTTCGGCTACTGATTTTCTTTGCTCGATTTTTACCTTACAAGTCGTGTTATAAACGGGAGCTTGTTTACCGGTATAGTAGATTGTAGAAGCAAACACTAGGATAAAAGATAAAGCAATGATTCGCTTTCTCTTGCGAATTACTCGCAAATAGTCGGTTAAATTCATCTCAACTTTAGGCATTTACTTCAATCCTTCATTATCTTTTTTTTTATTATCTTAAACATAAATTATATTACTTTAAATACCAAAAATACCAGGTTAAAGGAAGTGTTATGTCTCTTAGAAATCGCTCTATATCAGCGATAAAGCTTCTTGGCACGTACACAATATCACCTGGCTCAAGCTCGATATTCAGACCGATATCACCTTTCTTAAAAATTCGTGCCATGTTAACCCTGTATCCTTTCATGGCACCTAATTCACCTCTTAAGACTATAACACTGCTCCTAACCGCATTTTCAGTAAATCCCCCTGCCTCCGTGACAGCTTCCACCAGGGTAAGTTTTCCTTTGACAATTATCATTTTAGGCGTTTTTACATCGCCAAGCACAGAAACTCTACTCATTTCCAAAGGAGGGACATAGACTGTATCTCCTGCTGAAACGAGAACTTCACCGCTTTTTTTGGGATCGCCAATAAGTTCATTTAAATCATGAATGGATATTTCTCCATCTTTTTTAATCAATTTTATTTTGGAAACATTGGCATTGCCTGTAGGGCCGCCTATTTGGCCTAGAAACTCCACTAAACTAGTCTTTCTTTTCAAGGTGTACATTCCAGTTGTTATCTCACCTAAAGCTATGATTCTCTGGCTGTTAAATTCCTTTACAGTAACAAAAACTATAGGATCGATTAAATATTTGGAAAGAAATTTAGTCAGTTCCTCTTCTAATTGATAAGTAGTAAAGGCCATTACACTCATTCTTCTTACAGGAGGAAGTTTAATTTCACCTCTATAGTCTACGGGGACATCTCTGGATACATCGGGATGATTCCAGACTTCTATGTTCAGGATATCTCCGGGTCCTATAAGATATCCCGAATCAGCAAGGGGGTCCCTGGCTTTTGCTTGCAAATCACCTCCAATTTTTGCTTTCTCCTCAATAGCTAAGAGTTCAGATTGCTTGGGATTTTCTATTCGTATTATTATTGAACTGCCACTATGAGAGATTTTATAAGGTAAATCCTGAACGAGTTCCACTATCACCAATTCCAATTGGCGCCTATTTTCGCCTTCGCTCTGGTAGTACTCATTTTTTATTCTTTTAATCGCTCCCTTATTTACTATCACTACATCTTCTTCGCTGCTAAAGACTTTTTTATCGGGAAAGCTTATTAATATGCAGGGAGGATTTTCTAACTTTATGTCTTTGTACTGGACAGGCTCGGAGATGGTTAAAATCACCATTGTGTCGGATTCCGATTCTTTTGCTTCCAAATTTACAAAATGAGCAATTTTTGGAGAAGCACAGGAAACAAATAGCAAAATTACAATTATTGTTGCTGCTTTTCTATCTACCCCATTCATTGGACCCTTTCCTTCACGCATTATTTTTTTTAATTATACATACATAATTATAATTTCGTCAACATTAAAAAAAGCATAAAAAAAAGGGACAGGCTACTTTTTTATGAAAGGGTCTGTCCTTTTCTCTTTATTTAGGGATTTGATTCAACAAGCCACATCTTGTACGGGTATGATTTATCAACGCCACATTAGGTATAGAGGTTTGATTTATCAACCCCACCGTGTTTGTTAAGATTTGATTTCTCAAACCCTACCTTAGAATTAAGGACTGTGCTTTTTTGCGCGAAAAAGTAGCCGGTCCCTTTTTTTATTTTTTTTCTTAATGCGTTAAATGCTGTCTCATTAATAAGGATTTGATCCTATTTACCTTAGAGGCTGTGAGGAAGAGGAGGGCAGGGAGAGGATCCTCAATTCAACCTGCTCCCATTCTGTCTAGTAAACGCCTTGGACAGCCCTCCTCAAGTAAAATAAATTAGCGCCTCAGTTATAAATAATGAGACAAAAGGCTTTTAGATACAATCGCCTTTTAGGGTGGTTTTGATGATGATTTTTTGTATATTTTCTTTCACCTCTAAGGGTGAGATAATAAACGAGTTCTTTCCAAATTAAAGATATTTTGAATAGATAAGATAAATTGGATAAAGGAAAATATTGACTTTATTACAGAAATTATATTTATTGGAAGGAATAGAAAAACAAGGCTTTTCGTCAGGAGACAAAAAGAGTCAAAATGAAGAAAGAGAACAGAGGATTTAATAGTGAAAAATATATAAAGGAGCAAGCTTCTGCCATCCTGGAAAGAGTGGAGATGTTCAATAATAAGTTATACCTTGAGTTTGGCGGCAAGCTTCTCTTTGACTATCATGCCTCAAGAGTTCTGCCCGGATTTGACCCAAACGTCAAGATGAGGCTCCTCCTGCAGCTAAAGGATAAGGCTGATATTCTGCTTTGTATTTATGCTGGTGACATAGAGAGAAAAAAGGTAAGAGCTGACTTTGGAATCACTTATGACGTTGATGCTCTTAAATTGATCGATGATTTAAGAGGTTGGGGCCTGGGGATTTTAGGTGTTGTCATAACTCGCTTTGATGATCAACCAGCAGCGAAGATATTTAAAAATAGATTAGAGCGGCGGAACATAAAAGTCTATACTCATCGATTTACAAAAGGATATCCAACAGACATTGAACTTATAGTTAGCGACGAGGGTTACGGAGCAAACGAATATATCCCTACTGAAAAACCTCTGGTAATAGTGACAGGTCCTGGCCCGGGAAGCGGGAAATTAGCTACATCTCTTTCTCAGCTCTACCATGATTATAAAAGAGGAATAAAAGCCGGATATGCCAAGTTTGAAACCTTCCCCATCTGGGATTTGCCTTTAAAACATCCTGTAAACATTGCTTATGAAGCAGCCACGGCTGATATTGGAGATTTCAATCTTATAGATTCTTTTCACTTGGAAGCTTACGGCAAACCAGCAGTGAACTATAACCGCGATGTTGAAGTCTTCCCTGTCCTTAAGTGCATACTAGAAAAGCTTACCGGAACTGAACCCATCTATAAGTCGCCCACAGATATGGGCGTAAATCGAGCAAATTCAGGTATAATCGATGATAAAGTGGTGAGCTTGGCAGCCGAGCAGGAGGTGATCAGGAGATATTTCAGGTACTCCTGCGAATATGCGATGGGATTTGTGGATAGGGATACAGTCCAGAGGGTAGGACTTCTTTTGAAAGAACTGAATGTTAAGCCAGAGGACAGAAGAGTAGTTAAGCCAGCTATGGATGCAGCCCTGGACGCAGAGAAGCAAAAGAAAGGAAACAAGGGGATCTTTTGTGGAGCAGCTATCGAATTAAAAGATGGTACAATTCTGACTGGCAAAAACTCTCCACTTATGCATGCTTCCTCCAGTCTTGTTCTGAACGCGGTAAAAAAGCTAGCAGGAATTGAAGATCAGATACATTTAGTTTCACCCGACATAATAGAATCGATATCGAGTCTTAAAAAAGATATTCTGAGTGCAAAATCGATAAGTTTAGACTTAGAAGAAACTCTGATCAGCATAAGCATAAGTGCAACCACCAACCCTACTGCTAAGAAAGCCCTGAAGAAATTGAAAGAACTTAAAGGTTGCGAAGTTCATCTAACACATATTCCCACTCCAGGCGATGAAGCAGGATTAAAAAGATTGGGAGTTAACCTTACCAGCGAACCAAGTTTTTCCACTAAAGACCTTTTCTCTGCCTAAAAAAATGGTGCCAGGCCCCATTTTCTAAAAAAGGAATTCTTCGTTTTATTTACTTTTTATGTAGTGGTTTTTGTTGTAGAGTTTTTCTTGTAGGGGCTTGATTCATCAAGCCCACCTTATTATATTGGATCGATTTATTTTTATGGATTTGAATTTCTTGTAGGGGTTTGATTTATCAAACCCACCTTTT
>JAUWTR010000029.1 GCA_030614645.1 Candidatus Aminicenantota bacterium | reverse complement strand
CATCTTCCTTATATTTCTCCTCAAAAATCGCTACTGCACCTTCTTTTAGGGCCTGCTCATAAGAGGTAATCCGGGTTGTTATAGGGATGTTTTCCTGAATCTTCTTATTGACCTGTGACTCTATCGCCTTTCTCTCATGAGTGGTTATAGAATCAAAATGGGTAAAATCAAATCTAAGCCGGAAAGGTGATACCAAAGAGCCCGATTGTTTTACATGATCACCCAAGATCTGCCGGAGGGAGGAATGAAGGAGATGGGTTGCACTATGATTTTTGCTTAGGGATCTTCTCCTGCCTTTATCAATCGCAGCTTCTACTGAGTCACCGACTCTAATATCCCCTGAAACAACTTTTACTTTATGCGAGATTATATTTGGGACCGGAGAAAATACCTTTTCCACCAATGCAGAAAAATGGATGTTTTTTAAAACTCCTTTATCCCCTACCTGTCCTCCGGCCTCTGCATAAAAGGGGGTTTCATTAAGGAAAACCTCTCCCTTATCTCCCTTTTTTAAGCTCTCAACCTTAGTCCCATTCTTCATCAAAGCTTGTACTTCAGCATCTATGGCGATGTCAGTCTTATATCCTAAAAATCGAGTCTTCAGGTCTTTTACCTTTTTATAAGCTTTAATGTCATTCTGTTTTACATCTCCTTTCCATGCTTGCCTGGCTCTTGTTCGCTGTTTTTCCATTTCGTTATAAAACCCAGATTCATCAATAGATAGTTTTTTTTCTTCTGCAAGTTCTTTTGACAGTTCAAGAGGAAAACCATGTGTGTCATAAAGCTTAAACAATCTGTCTCCTGAGATAATTTTCTCATTATCTTTTTTGGCCTCAGATATGTACTGCTGGATTGTTTTAAGTCCAGCAGATAAAGTAGCATAAAATCTTTTTTCTTCAGCTTGGCATACTGTTGAGATATATGAAGCTGAAGATATCATCTCAGGATAACTATCTTTCATAACATCAATTACACATCCCGTAAGCTTAAAGAGAAAAGGTTCATTTAATCCTAATCTATTGCCGGCTCTGAATGCCTTCCGGATCAATCTGCGCAAAACATATCCACGCCCCTCATTAGCCGGCATAATCCCATCTCCTATCAAAAAAGAGATGGCTCTTAGATGATCTGATATGACTCTTATCTGGATATCGTTTTCTTGTAAAGATGGATACTCGTAGTCGCACAAATCACATACAGCATTAATAATAGGCATAAAAAGTTCAGTATCATAATTGCTTTTTTTCTTTTGAAGAACCGTTACCATTCGTTCAAGCCCCATCCCAGTATCAACTGAAGGTGCTGGAAGTGAATGGAGTTTTCCATTTTTGTCCCTGTTAAACTGCATAAACACAAGGTTCCACAACTCTATAAAACGATCGCTACCACTTTCAATTAACTTCTTCGGCTCTCCTTTTTCATATTCTGTATCAAGTTCATAGTGTATCTCAGAACATGGTCCACAAGGGCCTGTATTGCCCATGCTCCAATAATTTTCTTCTTTTCCAAAGCAGAATAGTCTGTCCTCTTTGATCCCTATTTCTTTGTTCCAGATATCAAAGGCCTCATCATCTTCCTCATAGACAGTAATATATAGTTTTTTACTGCTTATTTTATATACATCCAGAATTAGTTCCCAAGAATATTCAATACATTTTTTTTTGAAATAATCGCCAAAGGAAAAATTTCCCAGCATCTCAAAAAAAGTATGATGTTTACTTGAACGCCCAACCTCCTCAAAGTCGTTATGTTTTCCACTGACTCGCATACATTTCTGTACGGAAGCAGCTCTTTTGTAACTCGTTTTTTCCAGCCCAAGAAAAATATTTTTAAACTGGTTCATACCTGCATTTGTAAAAAGCAGAGAAGGATCACCCTGCGGGATCAAAGGTGAACTTTTTACAATCTTATGACCTTTCCCTTTGAAAAAATCTAAAAAGGCAGCTCTGATTTCCTGAACTTTCATTTATATATCAAAGCCCTCCCCATTTTCTTCTTCTTTCTTTTTTCCCCGCTCAATTTTTCCCATTTCCTTTTCCATATCTTCCATCGCAACATCTAAAGTAGACTGAATTCCCATAACTCTCAATTTAAAATTATCAGGACTGGAAGAATAACGCATTCCCTGCTCGTAAGAGATATATCCCTCTTTGTAAAGGTGGTAAATAGATTGGTCAAATGTCTGCATTTTATATTGAGATAATCCAGAGGCAATGGCATCTCTTATTAAAACTGTTTTTTCACGATCACGAATACACTCTGCGATATAAGGCGTATTTAGCATTACTTCTACTGCAGGTACCCGTCCTGATCCATCTTTTTTTGGGATCAGCCGCATGGAGATTACAGCTTTAATAATACTTGCAAGCTGGAGCCGTATTTGCCGCTGATGATGTGGCGCGAAAATTGAAATAATCCTATTTATTGTCTCAGGTGCATCTGTAGTGTGGAGGGTACTTAGGACTAGATGCCCAGTCTCTGCTGCCATAAGAGCGGTTTCAATTGTAGCCAAATCACGCATTTCTCCTACAAGAATAATATCAGGATCCTCGCGCAGAGAAGATCTCAATCCCCGGGAAAATGAAACGACATCTACTCCGACTTCCCGTTGGCTGATCATACTTTTTTTATCAGTGTGGAGATACTCTATGGGATCTTCTATCGTAATAATATTTTCTGATCTATTCTCATTAATATAATTGATCATCGAAGCCAGGGTTGTAGTCTTACCTGAACCAGTCGTTCCAGTTACCATTACCAGGCCACGCTGTTCATCTGCAATAGACTCAATAGTTTCAGGAAGCAATAAGTCTGAAATCGACATTACTTCTAACGGGATAATCCGCAGCACAATAGCAAGACTGTTTCTTTGTTGATAAATACTTCCTCTGAATCTACCAAATCCTGGCAGACTATAAGCCAAATCGATATCTAATTCCTTTTCTAAATCTTTTTTTTGCTGTTCATTGGTTATTTGGTTTGCTAATTGCCTGGTATCCTGAATTGAAAGACGGGGTAAGCCTTTTAAATTATGAAGTTTTCCAAAAATGCGGATAACAGGGAAATTCCCCGCTTTTAAATGCAGATCCGATGCTTCAATTTCGATAGCAGCCTTTAATAGGTCATTAATTTGCATATCTCACCTCTCTCCTTATTACTTTTTTATTATTTTAGACTTTATGCTCCCTTCTTTCAACTTTTATATTCCAGTGAATAAGCCAGGCTATCCCGCCTTTCCCTATTTTCTATTTTATGTTTGCTCCCCGCAGTGAGGGCATCTTGTTGATTTGTACGGTAAAGGACGCCGGCAGTTATAGCATAATTCAGCTTTTCGCAGATCACGAGCTTTAATCCTTCCTCTAATATCAGAGATCTCATCTTTTTGAGTATCTTTTCCTCTATATAGTGAAAGGTATTTTAATAATTCAGCTGGGCTTTGGTATCTATCCTCAATTTTATTAGACAAACATTTCATAATAATATTATTCACTTCCCTTGGAATCCGAGGATTTTTTAAACGAGGAGGAGTGATCTTCCCTAATTTTGCTTTTTCTAATATTTTAAAAGGATCAGCATCAAAAATCGGCGGCTTTCCAATAAGCATTTCATAAAAAATACAGCCTATGGAATAAATATCCGACCTAAATGAGGCTTTCCCTAAGAATTGCTCAGGAGCCATATATGGAGGAGAACCTATTCTAGTAGAAGCATAAGGAACATTATTAAGCCAAACTGATGTGCCAAAATCAGTTATCTTAACTTTCCCGTCATCTTCTGAGAATATGATGTTTGATGGGCGTATGTCTCTATGTACTATTTTATTGGAATGAGCATGTTCAGTTGCCTCGGTTATCTGGCTTATAATATCAATGGTTTTCTCACATACAATGGTCTTCTCCGCCTTCAGGATTGTTTCCAGTGTTTTCCCTTTGATATATTCCATAACCATAAAAAAGATATTATCTTCCTTTTCCGCTGCTATCATCCTCACTATATTTTGATGATTTAAAGCAGCTTGAAGCCTAGGCTCTTTCAGTAGTTTAAAAAGTTCTGTAGATTGTTTATGAGGGACTTTGATGGCAACCTTGGTATTCAACCATGTATCTTTAGCCAGAAATACAGCCCCAAATCCGCCACTTCCAAGAGGACGAATTATCTTATATTTCCCTACTTTCTGACCTTTTAAAAACATTTTATATATTCCAAAAATGCGATAAGATCCCTAAACTACAAACAGCTGCTGTTTCAGTTCTCAATATATTTACGCCCAGGTCAACAGGTTCATAATCATGCTGAATAATATTTTTTGATGCTTTGTATTTCTCTAATAATTTACTCAATTTGCAAGATAACTCTTTCCTCTTTTATCAAAAAGCCACACCTTATCCCCAGGCTTTTTTCGGGCAACTTTGCTTAGGTGATAATGCTCGGTTCCTGATAATTGTATGAAAGGGAATTTAATCTGTTCTTCATTTACAAAAAAGCGATTAGAAGTCAATTTTTTCTCTTTTGAGATGAACCTTGCCATCTAGGTCTTCTCCCCTAGATTTCGCATATTCCTTAAGGATATTTTTTTGTTTTTTAGATAGTTTTGTCGGTGTTTCCACATTCACTTTGACGAAAATATCACCTTTTCTGTGATTATTAATATTCTTTATTCCTTTGCCCTTAATTTTTACTATATCACCGGATTGAATCCCGGACGGGATTATAAATAATTCCTTCCCCTCAAAAGTTTGTATTTCAGCTTTAACACCAGTAGCAGCCTTTGGGAATGAGATTAACACCTGACAGAAAAGATCATTATTTTGACGTTCAAAATATTTATCTTTAGTCACGTGAATCTGAATATACAAATCTCCTCTGGGAGCTCCTTTATCACCAGTTTCACCTTCATCCTCAAGCCTTAGTTTCATACCAGTATCAATTCCGGCAGGAACTTTTACTTTTATTTCTTTTTTATTTTTTACTTTTCCCTTACCCCGGCAGTTTTCACAAGGCGAAGAAATAAATTCTCCAGTCCCGTTACACTGTGAACAAGCTTTTGCAATTGAAAAAAAACCCTGTTGATACCGTACCTGCCCTCTACCATTACATTTAGAGCATACAGATTTACTGGTTCCGGGCTTCATCTTTGTTCCTGAGCATACTGGACATAGTTCCGCCCGGTTTAGTTTTATAGTTTTCTCAATTCCAAATACAGCCTCTTTAAGACTTATTTCCATATTTAAGACTAAGTCTCTTCCCCTTTTGGGATAAGAGTTTCTTTGGCTGGAGCGAGTTCCAAAAATATCTCCGAATCCAAAACTAAAAAAATTACCCAGAATATCTTCGAAATCTCCGAAAATAGACGAATTAAATCCCGAAAACCCATTAAATCCTTCTCCTCTTAACCCATCATGTCCAAAACGGTCATACACTGATTTCTTTTCTGGATCTATCAAAATGCTGTATGCTTCTGAAGCCTCTTTGAATTTTTCCTCAGATTCTTTATCTCCTGGGTTTTTATCCGGATGATACTTCAATGCTAATTTTCGATAAGCTTTTTTTATTTCATCAGAAGAGGCTTCACTTGAGACGCTGAGAACCTCATAATAATCACATTTTATCATTCTCTTCTGCCTGCGAATCTATTTTTTTATTTCTTTTTATTATTTCATTTATTTTGTCTTCAGTAAGACCTGATGATGATTTTACTTTAATAGTTTGCAGTCTCCCGGTTGACATATCTTTTGCTGCTACTTTAACAATCCCGTCTGCATTGATTTCAAAGGTTACATCTATTTGAGGAACTCCAGCAGGTGCTGCTCCGATGCCTACTAGATCAAAAACAGCCAGAGATATATTATCAGTCGCCTTTTCACTTTCCCCTTGCAAAACATGAACTCTAACCCTTCTTTGATTATCCTCTACAGTAGTGAAAGGCATAGTCTCTTTAGTCGGTATTGTTGAATTTTTATCAATGATTTTTGCAAAAGATTCATTTTCTGTCTCAATTCCAAGTGAAAGTGGAGTAACATCTAAAAGCAAGATAATATCCTTCATAGTTCCTTCTAGAATCGCGGACTGCATTGCTGCTCCCATAGCTACAATTTCATCTGGATTAATATTTTCAACTGGATCGAATCTAAAATAATCTATAATCATTTTTTTAACCAACGGCATTCGTGACTGTCCTCCGACTAAAATTACTTCGTCCACATCTTGAATTTCTATTTTACTTTCCATAAAGACTTCATCAATATAAGGAAATGTTTTCTCGATCAAGTTTTTTGTCAGATTTTCAAGCTTGCTTCTGGTGAGATTTTTTTTTATGTGTTTTGAAGAATTTTTATCAGAGAAAATAAATGGTAGATTTATTTCACTTTCCATTGTATAAGATAATTCTCTTTTTGTTTTTTCTGCCGCTTCTTTGATCCGTTGAAGTGCTAATTTGTCCTGGTAAAGGTCGACTCCGGTTTTTTCTTGAAAGTCATTGATTATCCATTCAACGATCCGGTTATCGAAATCCTCTCCCCCTAGGAACGAGTCTCCAACTGTCGCTAGAACGTTAAAAATTCCTTCATTGATCTCCATAAGCGTAATATCAAAAGTCCCACCTCCTATATCATAAACTGCAATAAAGGCATCCTTTTTATTCTCAAGACCATAAGCTAAGATTGCAGCTGTAGGTTCATTAATAACTCGCAATATGTCCAATCCGGCAATTTTGGCTGCATCCTTAGTTGCTTGTCTTTGATGGTCATTAAAGTGGGCAGGGACAGTGATAACGGCCTCTTCTACTTCTTCTCCAAAATAAGATTCGGCACAGCTTTTTAAATATCCTAATATTTTTGATGAAATCTCCTGAGGGCTTATTAATTTTGAGTCGACTTCAACTCCCACATCTCCATTCTCAGCTTCTGCAAGTTTATAAGGTAGGTTCTTCTTGACTTTCTGAATTTCTTCTAAAGAATGCTTCTTTCCCATTAACCTCTTTATTGCAAAAAGAGTGTTTTCAGGATTCGTAATTGATTGTCTCAAGGCTAGAGTTCCGATGAGCTCCTCTCCGGTACTAGTGAAACTCACAACTGAAGGAGTTGTAGAAAGACCTTCAAGATTTGGAATAACTTTAGGTTCCTCTCCTTCCATAAATGCCATACAGGAATAAGTTGTTCCTAAATCAATACCAATTACTCGCCCCATTATTTATTTCTCCTTCCTTTTAACTAACACTTTTACCAAGGAGGGACGAAGTAGACGTTCGTTAAGTTTATACCCTTGCTGAAGTACTTCTACGACTTCAGGTTCCTTTACAGAGTCGGATTCTTCTGTTATAAAGGCCTGCTGTACCTGAGGATCGAACCTTTTTCCATCAGTTTCAACCGGGGTTACATTATGTTTTTTCAGAGTATCTTGAAATTGTTTATAAATCATATTAATCCCTTCATGAAAATTTTTATTATCTTTATCGGATTCTATATCTAAAGCTCTTTCGAAATTATCAAGTACAACCAAAAAATCCTTTAAGACCTCGCTTAGTGAATACAGAAAAAAATCTTTTTTCTCCCGCTCCAATCTCTTTCTAAAATTTTCATTTTCAGCCGCATTTCTTAAATAATCCTCCCTGAATTTATCAACTTCCTCTTTAAGATTTTTAATCTCTGAATTTTTTTTCTTTATTTCTTTTTTTTGATCTTTTAAATTCTCCACTTCTAGTTCAGCGTCTTTTTTCTTCTTTTTTTTGTGATCAGGTTTCTTATTTGTTAAATATTCGATCTCTATTTCTTGGTCATTGTTTTTTCCGATCTGAGATTCGTCTTCTATTTTTTTGGGCATATTTTCTCCTAACTGGCAAAGCTTATGGTTTGGCTTAAACGTTTCGCCACACAGTCAACTAATGGGATGATCTTTTTGTAAGGAATTCTCTTGGGGCCGATAATTCCCAATGAACCCAAAATTTGCTGCTTATCTCCATAATGGGAAAGAATCAAGCTGCATTCAGAAATATTTTGAAAATTAAGTTCTGATCCGATTATTACCTTGACCTTATCAAAGCTTATGAAATCAGAAATAAGTTTTGTGAGTTTTGCTTTCTCTTCAAAGCTCTTGAATAGAAATTTTAGTTTATTCATATCAAACATCTCTGGTTTCTCCAGAAATTTAGACGTTCCCTGCAAGTAGATCTGATTTATATTTTCATCTCTATTTAAATAAGTTTGAAGAAGATCTGTGATTTTTTGCAGCGTGTTCTCAACTCTCATTTTGTATTCTGGGACTTCCTTAACTAAAAATTCTCTAATAAACAAAAGATTTTTTCCTGGAAAATTGGTATTAATATAATTGGCAGCTTTATCAAGTTCTACCTGAGTAAAAAAACTTTTTGTTTCTACTATCTCATTGATGACTAAATTGGATGTTGTAACCAAGATTATCAAAACTTTTTCTTCTGAAACCTTAATAAAACGAAGGTGCCTGAAATTTAAGCTAGAAATTCTGGGAGAGATTACAAATCCTATATTGTCAGAATAATCAGAAAGCAATTTGGATGTTTCTATAAATATGGAACTAAAACTGCCTTTTCTTAAACCCATACTATCCGCAGGAAAATCAATTTGCTCCTGGGTCGTAAAGACTTTTTCAAAAATACTGTTTACATAGAAACGAAGGCCCATATCAGTCGGGATGCGACCTGCTGAGACATGAGGCTGATAAAGATAATCATTTTCTTCCAGCTTGGCCATAATATTCCTTACTGATGCTGAAGAAATCGAAACACCCTTTTTTTTCACAATATATCCGGAACTTACAGGTTTGCCTAATTTCAGATAGCTCTCAACGATGAGCTTAAGAATATCTTTATCTTTGTTTTTTAAAAGCTTCTTTGTCAATAAAAATTCTCCCCCCACTATATAGCATGTAAGCCCGAAAATTGTCAACAAAACTATGGGGAAAAAGGTGAATAGAAACCGGAATCCTAAATTATCCTTATTCCGGCATACCCGACTACATTGTTGTAATCTTCGGTTACATCTCCTGATGTCTGGTATTTTATAAGCTCAGCTTCCTTAGCCCCTGACTCTATAGCTGAAACTAAAGCCGCAGTTGTGGCTTGAAATCCGCACATGCTAATCTTCTGACTTTTAACTACATCATAAAGGCCGCGTGGATCACGTTCTAATATTTTATCTATTACAAGAAAATCTTTCTCTTTCGCTGTTTCCTGGCTGACCTGATGGCTCATGTCAGTACTTGCTAAGATCAAGACATCCTCATCTAATGCTTCAATGGAAGAAGAGATGCTTTTCCCCAGTTCTTCCAGGTCATTATATGAAGCAAAATACGTAGTAATAAGCGGGACAATAGAACAATCTGGATTAAAGTAATGAATAAAAGGGAGCTGAACTTCGAGAGAATGCTCCATTCTGTGAGCATTAATATCTTCAGACACCAACTTTGTGCGGCTAATGATTTGATCTGCAAGTTTTGTGTCAATAGGAATATTACCAAAGGGTGTTTCCCATTCTCCTTCTCTTATTATAGCAAAGTTGGAATTCATAGTTCTGTGGCTTGGCCCAAGAAGGACAAGCTTATCAGGAATTCTGATTGAAGAATAAACTGCTCCTGCAACAATACCGGAATATTGATAACCTGCATGAGGTGATATGGCACACAAAGCTTTCTTTTTTTTCATGTCAGGCTT
>JAUWTR010000238.1 GCA_030614645.1 Candidatus Aminicenantota bacterium | reverse complement strand
GTCTCCACTCTCAACATAGATCTTAGCGATCTTGCCTCCTACTTCTGGAGTGATGACAATTTTATTCTGAGCTTCGATCAAGCCTGTATAAAAAAGTTTTTCTGATATCTTCTGTCTTTTTACCTTAAAAACTTTGACTTGGGCGGCCCCAAAGCTTTCTTCTGCAACTGTTCCTTCATCTTTCTGAGCTTTGCAGGAGAAAAAAGCAACAGCAACCAACATTGTTATAATCATTACCGCTAGCTGTCTTTTATTCATTTATATCCTCCACTTAGCATTTCATCCCATTCCCATAGCCTTATCCAATTCTGCAAGAGCAACCACATAATCATACAGTGCCTGCGAATAATTGGTTTTCGCCTGGGTTAAAGCTGATTGAGCCTGATTATAATCAAGCATTGTGATCAGGCCTTCTTTAAAATTTAAATCCGCAATCCTCAGGCTTTCCTCAGCCTGCTCAACATTTTTTTCCTGAGAGATAAGCGATTCTTTAGCTTCATTGATTTTTAATATTGCCTGTCTGACTTCAAATTTCAGCATATCAACAAGTCCCTTCCGGTTAAATTCGAGCTCCTTTATAGCGGCTTTTGCCTGTCCTGCCCTGGCCCCAGTGGCAAATCCATTGAATATGGGAATAGACAGAGTCAGATTCATCTGATAAAAATTCGACCAAGTGTCCTTATTGAAATTTAATTTATCAGCCCAGTAATTGTACTGGCCTGAAATAGCTACAGAAGGAAGTCCGGCAGCACGCGCCATTTTTAAGCCTTCGCCGGCAATTCTTTTCTGGAAGTTGAGCTGTTTGAGCTCTGGCCGATTCTGCATAGCTTTAACCAGACAGGCATCAAGCTCTGGCTCTTCCGGTTCGTAAATCAATTTTCCCTGAACTTCTATCTCTTTGTTCTGCTCCATTCCCAATATCATCTTTAGATTAAGCTTCATTATCTTTAAATTATTCCTGGCTTTGATCAACCGCGGCTTTAAATTGGCCAGTTGAACTTCAGACCTTAAAAGGTCAAACTGAGAGGCCATGCCGACTTCATGCTGGATCTTGATATTGTTGTGGAGTTTTTCAGCTAAAGCAACAGCCTCTTCCGAAACCTTAACAAATTCTTCAGCCAGCAAAATCCCATAAAATACTTTTTTGGTATTGAAAACAGTAGTATGACGGGATTGCCGGACAGCTTCCTTAGCAGCATCAACATTGTAATTTGCCTGTTTAAATCCAGAAATCAACCGTCCGCCTGTAAAAATAGGGACAGACAAAGACATGGTAAATTGATAATCCCGGGTAAAGTCGATCTCGACTCTCTGGGGAGGTTGACCTGGAATCATGGAAGGAAATTCCAATTCCATAACTTTTTCATCCAATGTGTGCAGTCCTTGAGCATTAAGGGAGGGCAGAAAACCAGAAACAGCTTCTCTTACTCCTGATTTAGCAGCATCCACTTTTTGCTGAGAGGCCAGGTGATAAGGATTCTGTTTCAAAGCTATATTAAGACTGTCTTCCAAAGTCAGAATCTTTTTTTCCTGGGAAAAAGAAAAATTTACGCCAATTAAAAGCACAAAAAGGATTAAACAGTATTTTTTTATATTCTTCATATATAAACTCCTTAATTAACCTGTACTATTCATAAAAAATGTCGATTCGGGAATAATCCAGGTTAACCTGTTTTTTTCTTAAGGCCATTTAGAAAAAAGCTATAAACAAGCTCCGTGCTTTGCTCGATCGAATATTCTTTCTCATGCAATGGTCCCTTGAAATTAAAACCGCGCAGCATAGCGCCTAAAATAAAGCAAGCTTCCCTGGCATCGACCCTTCGGAATTCTCCGGAATCGATTCCTTCCTGAATGATCTTACACATTGCTTCAAAGATATCTTTCATTATTTTCAGATAATTATCAGGAATGGGCTGTTTTGAGTCTATTGGCATAGCATGATTATCAATATCCATACCTAAAATCTGCTTCATGGAGGACCTTTCCATCAGAAATATCCGGGCGATATTTTTCTTGCTTCGAAAATATGAGAGAATAAAATGAATTGTTTCTTCTATTCGCTCTTCCGCGCTTTGGTTTTTCTTGCTTATCCTCAAAATCTTCTTGCGCGCTTCTAGAAAAGAAGCCATTATTATCTCTGAAAAAATGTCACTTTTACTATCGAAATACCGGTAAATAGTGGCTTTGGAAAACTGAGCCTCATCTGAAATATCATCAACAGTAGCCTGGCTGTAACCTTTCTGGCTGAACACTTTCTCAGCTGCTTCCAGGATAAATTTCTTATTTTCTCTTTTGCGCTGTAATTTTCTCTCAGCTCTTAAATCATTATTTTTCATTGGTTTTTATCCTAGTGGTTTAATTATTAAACTATATAGTTTAATTTTAAAACTGAAGGGTCACAATAGCATACTCTCCAGTCTCTGTCAACCGTTTCCAGCCTGAATTTCATCTTCCCATGTACTATTTCAAATTTTCCAAGTATCATTCGCAACGACATTTTTTATACTGGCAATCAATCATGGAGGATAAAATGGGAGATGAACTTAACAAATATAATGAATTTCGAGCAAAGATGAACAAGCGCATATTAAACTCCGGCAACCTTGAGCTGAAGCGTTTTATCGCTCTTGATAAAAATGCCTATAAAGACGGCGCCCTGCCAGCTTCTACAAAAGAGCTTTTGGGCTTAGCTGCATCCCTGGTGTTGAGGTGTGATGACTGTATCACTTATCATCTTACCCGGTGTGTTGAACTGGGTTTTTCAGATGAACAGCTTTATGAAGCTTTTAATGTAGCCCTGGTAGTCGGAGGTTCAATAGTAATTCCCCACTTGCGGAAGGCTTTTTTTACATTAGAAGAACTATCCTGAATTATTCATAAAAAATGAAATTCAGGTGTGGCTTGTGCTCTCTTCAGCCACATCAGAATTTCATTAGATAAAAGACTCTTAACTAACATTTCACGGTTTTTCCATTTTTTTCTTTTTTATTTTGAACTATAAGCTAAGAGCTGGTATGGATACTGGAAAATCCCGGAGAAAGCCATCCGGAACAACGCGGGCATGGTTCCTCGAGAGAATCTCGAGGAGAGCGTTGTGAGGACAGGAAGGGATTTCCCCGCTGGTGGAAATCCCTGTCTTTCGAAGGGACTTACCCGTATCCATGCCTTACAACTTTTTTAAGTTTGAAAAAAAATTGAGGGAACTCCAGTCTCGCTATTTACAATTTTCTATTTTCTAAGTATCATACATATCGACATTTTATCAAATAATTCAGGGAGAGAGAGATATGCCAAAATTTAAAATAGCAGTTTTGCCTGGTGACGGTGTTGGGGTAGATGTTACTGAAGCAGCTATGATAGTGCTGGAGAAAATGGGATTTGATGCCGAATATACAAATGGAGATATCGGCTGGGAATTCTGGTGTAAAGAAGGGGATCCACTTCCGGAGCGTACAGTTAAACTGCTTAAAAGGACAGATGCTTGCCTATTCGGGGCCATTACCTCCAAGCCGAACAAGGATGCCCTTAAGGAGTTGGCTCCGGAATTGAAAGACAAGGGATTATCTTATTTCAGTCCTATAGTAAGGCTGCGCCAGGAGTTTGACCTTTATGTCAACCTCAGGCCCTGCAAGGCTTATCCTGGCAACTCGCTGAATTATCGTGATGATATAGATCTGGTCATCCACCGGGAAAATACTGAAGGGATGTATGCCGGAGTAGAGTTCCATCCAGTTCCGGATGAGATAAAGGATGCTCTACTCCTGCATCCGAAGATGAAAAAATTTGAATCTGTCCCTCCAGATGAAATGGCCATTTCTACCAGGATTATGACAAAAAAAGCATGCACAAGGATTCTAAAGGCGGCCTTTGAATATGCTCGCAAATATAAACGGAAATCTGTGACCATAGTAGAAAAACCTAATGTTCTCCGGGAAACAGGCGGGCTTATTCTGGATATCGCCCGGAAAATGGCGGAGGAATATTCTGATATTGAATTTTGGGAAACCAATGTTGATGCCATGGCTAG
>JAUWTR010000388.1 GCA_030614645.1 Candidatus Aminicenantota bacterium | reverse complement strand
CAATGCAACCTGGACTGGAGATAGATTCATTTCAATTCTCTGCTGTTTTTTGTTAAAATGGAGCCTTCCCAGAATAAGTTAGTTTAAAAAAGGAGCAGATTATGGCAATAATAAGAAAATTTAAAGCCTTAAGACCGAAAAAAGGCTTGGAAGAGAAAGTGGCATCATACCCTTATGATGTCTTAAACAGCGAGGAAGCAAGAGAACTGGTTAAGGACAATCCTTATTCCTTTCTCCATGTGGTAAAACCTGAGGTAGACCTGCCAGAAGGCATCGACCTTTATTCTGAGCAGGTATATAACAAAGCTAGAGAAAATTTTAATAAGTTCGTTACTGAAGGGACGTTGATTCAGGAAGATAGCCCTAAATTGTATATTTACCGCCAGACCAGGCAGTTCCAGGAACAGTATGGGATCGTAGGGTGTGTTTCTGTGGATGATTATAACAATGATGTGATTAAAAAGCATGAACATACCCGTCCGAAAAAAGAAGCTGACCGGATAAAACATGTTGATGTTACTAATGCCAATGCCGGGCCGATCTTTCTCACATTCAGGGCAAAAAAAGCAATCGATGGATTGGTCACCCGGGCAGTAGATAATTTGCCTATCTATGATTTTGTTGCTCCTGATGATATCAGGCATACAGTTTGGATTGTTGAAGATGATGTTATTGCTGATGAGATCATCAAAGAATTTGCTAATATTGATTACCTTTACATAGCTGACGGCCACCATCGTTCTGCATCGGCTGCTAAGGTTGCTAATAAAAGACGGGCCGCAAACCCGGATTATATAGGGGAAGAGGAATATAATTTCTTTCTGGCGGTTTTATTCCCTGATTATCAATTAAATATTATGGATTATAACCGGGTCTTAAAGGATCTCCACGGGCACTCTGACAAAGAGTTATTCAGTGCTTTAGAAGATCTATTCTCTGTAGAGAAAATAGGCTCTTCTCAGTACAAGCCCAAGCAAAAAGGCGAGATCGGCATGTATTTTGAAAAAGAGTGGTATAAGCTGACCATTAAAAGCGAAAAAATGGATGCAAATGATCCGGTAAAAAGCCTGGATATCTCATATGTTCAGGATAATCTCCTCAGCCCTCTTTTCGGGATCGAAAATCCACGCACCAGTGAAGATATCGACTTTATCGGCGGTATCCGCGGCCTGGATGAACTCGAGAAACTGGTAAACAGCGGGAAATTCCAGGTGGCTTTTGCCATGTATCCGACCTCTGTTGAGGAGCTTATAAATATTGCTGATTCCGGAAAAGTCATGCCGCCAAAATCCACCTGGTTCGAACCCAAGCTCCGCAGTGGCCTCCTGGTCCACTCTTTATCCGAATAAAACAAGACCTGACCACTGTTTGAATAAATTCGTCTTACTTTGAGTACTAATAGTAGATAGAAAATAAAGGAATTCGAGGGACATCATACTTAATTACCCAGTTTAGCATTAGAGAAATATCATAAGCAAAGGAATTAAGTATGATGTCCCTCGAATTTTAGGGAGACGGAAATGAAAAGATTGATAGTTATATTTGTAATAATTTTTCTGGTTGTGCTTATCTCATGTAAACAAGGGACTTCTTTTAAGGGCGGTGAAGTGAATGAAAAGATCGATTCTGCCCGGATAGAGTTTAAAAACAATAATATTGCAGAGGGGCTTGATATTATCCTGGACGCAGTGCTTGCGGTTTTGCCTTTTACGGATTTTCCGGCTGAAGTTGAAACCAAAGTCTCTTCTGCCAAGGAAAGTTTTAAAGAGGGAATTCTAAATACAGAAGGGACCAAAGCACTAAGAGAAGCCCTGGCTTTGATTAAGACTAAGGCAGAAGAACAGGAGCCTGCTTCAGGCCGAATAGGAAATGTAGCTGAAGCATTTAATAAGATGCTGACATTGGCCCAGGAAGAGATGGAAAAGGAAAATCCAGCCGGAGCAGTTGAAATGTTGCTTGAGAGTGTACTTCTTATCTTTGGGCCTGCTGTTTCTTAGCTTAAAATCGAAACGTGGCAGTTGAGATCGAGATGATCGTTGAAGTTAAAGAGGACAGTCCCCATATATAGAGACTGTCCCCGTTTTAAGGAATAAGGATTTAGGAAGGTATTAACGATCAAACCGTCTAGCGGTCCTGTTTCTCAAAAAGATCCGCCTTTGGGAAACAAAATTTCTATATCCGGTCTTGAGGGCATCCTGTTGTTCCTCAGTCAAGACATTTAAAATTTCATCTCTATTTTTCATCCTCTGAATGAACATGTCATGGCGCATGTCTGATGTTCTGCTCATCAAAGATTTTGTTTTTTCATAATCCCTGTTTTTTCTGTCCATCATCAGCTTTTTTAACTCAAACTGCTGTGAGTTCATATTGTTTTTGTATTGGATCATATCTTCTTCCATCCTAAGGGTAAGGGATTTTATCTTTTCCAGCTGGTTGTCCGTTATTTTGAGCTCATCCTGTCTGGCATAGAGTATGGTAAGCAATCTTCCCTGTCTCTGCCCAATCATGCCTCTTTGTCCCATAACGCCCCACTGCCCAATAATACCTCTTTGTCCCATAACGCCCTGCTGGCCCAT
>JAUWTR010000186.1 GCA_030614645.1 Candidatus Aminicenantota bacterium | reverse complement strand
AGCGGTTTGCCGACCTGGCCTCACCCTATTTAAAAGGGCTCAGTTCAGTATTAGACATGGGGTGCGGCCCAGCAGAGATAACCTGTGAACTGGCCAGACGGTATCCGGCAATATCTTTCCTGGGAATAGACCATAGTGAAGCCGGCATCCAGCGGGCAGAAGCAAATGCCAAGCAGTTAGAGCTTAAAAACATATCTTTTAAGGTTGCGAATGCAGAAAAATATCTCCCTGCAAATAATTTTGATATTATCTTGATGTTCGATGCTTTTCATCACTTGATGGACCCGGCAGGTTTTATAAAACAATGGAGCCGCTTTACAGAACGTTTCCTGCTTATCGAACCTAGGGGAGACTGGAAAGGAGCTTGGAAAAAGGAACTTGATTTTGACTGGGTGCTCCTGGAGCTGGATAAGATCCGAGCGCGGCTAGACTATTTAACTGGGACCTGTAAAGATCAACCAGCCGAAACTCTTGAGGCAGAGTCTTTAGCCCCTGCTGAACCAGTAGAGCACCGCTACACCCAGGATGATTTCCAAATCTTTTTCCCGGGTTATGGGATTAAAATAAGAGGGACGATCTCTGGCATTGATGTTTATCCCGCCTCTGCTCATGCTTCAGGCTCAAGTCTCCTCCGTTTTGGGACCATAGCCTATGACCTTTATAAAGAAATAGACAAACTCCTTTATGAAAACAGCCTGGACCTGGCTGCAAAACACTGGCTCATCTATGCCCAAAAAGGCGCCCAAGCTAAAAAACGGGCTTTTCCTAGGGAGGTACCGCTACCTCTTCGAAAGGGAGGGGGTAAGGGCCCCTTTGATGTAAGTTACCAAGATTATACCGGTCCCCGGAGTGGGGGCGCAGGAGCAGAGTTTAAAGCCGTTGTCAGAGTTATAAACCGCAGCTTCAGGACCTGGTCAAGCGAGAGCTCAAGCACACCTGACCTTTTAAGCTACCACTGGCGGAGCAGACAGGGGAGATCCATAGTCAAAGATGGTTTGCGGACTTCTCTGCCGCGCAGGCTAAATCCGGATGAAGCCTGTGAAGTGGAGATGAGGATTAAAGCTCCAGGGCGGGCAGGCAGATACATCCTGGCTATTGACATGGTACGGGAAGGCACAGCCTGGTACAGTGAGACAGGCAGTCCCTGCCTCAGCATTCCCTTCAGGGTAAAAAAGGGGTCAAGTCTTCATATTCCACATTAGCATATTTTTATTAGTTTCATATGAAGCTAATGTGGAATATGAAGACTTGACCCCTTTGTTAGAAGTCGAAGCCGATCCAGAATTTCGTCATCCAGTCTCCTCTTGTATTAATATCAAAAGGAGCGGAAAATTTCGTCCAATCTAAAGCTTTGACAAAGTCAAGATGAATAGGGAAGCCTAAGAAAAAGAACTCGAGTCCGAATCCATATGAGCCGACCGCATCGACTTGACGCAGGTACTCCATCCTTGAGCCATCTAAAAATAATTGAGAATCCATGACCGTGATCTTTGACGGATACCCTTTAAGCTTTATCCGGGCCATATCCAGAAAGAAAGTCCCCCGAATAGGACCGATCTGCCCTAAGAGAGTTGTGGCAGAGTTAATAAGCGGGATCCTGAACTCAAGATTGGAATACCAGCCTTCGTTTCCTACGAGGCTGTAATAATTAGCTGACCGAACCTGGTTGTTTCCTCCGAAATAAGATATATAAGGATTTTTTCCGAGGCTGGCAAAACCATTAAACCGGAATGCAAAAAGTGCATCAGCCCCGATATATAAATACTGGCGAAAATCCAGCCGGAGGGTGGTATTCTGAATAAAACTCTTTACTATCGGGAGAGACTGAGTAATTCCAATATTGAATGTATTTCCTCTAGACGGGCCATAATTTTTAAATTTAGTGGTCTCTCCGACAAGGGATAAAGTCCCTGACACATTGTTTCCATTCCAGAAAAAACCATAGCCACTTGTGCCCCCCATAACTTTATTCATATAGGGATCATAGAAGTCCTCTGCATAGTTAGAATACCCAAAAGTCGCCTGGACACGATAGTACCTGTTAAAAGGATAGTAGGCGCCAACATTAGCTCCGGAAATGGTCCTAGTAGCGATCGCGTCTCTGTAGTTTAAGCGGTAGTACAGGGAAGGGTCCATATATGAATAGGGAGTATAATAATACATAGTGTATCTGAAAGCACTAGCCATAAATTGGAGTCTCCGTTTCTGGTTTAAATAGGAGAAAAAATAAGAACGGAAGCTTCGTACCTGGTAGGCTGTAAAAGAAAATGTATGGTCACGGAAGAGATCTGAAAACACGATAGAAGAGCCGCCATATATTGAACCATCAGTAGCAAAGATAGCATCCATAGGAGGCCTGCCTGACATATAAAGCTTGCCGATTCCTTTGTAAGGTTTGATCTTATCCTGATCGATTTTAAGGGAAATCAAAGGCTCAAATCTTTGATATTCTTCATCCTCTGTTATCTGGGCAAAAGTTACAGTTTTTTCCACCTCCCCTTCCAATTCGCTTTTAAATATCTGAAAGGAGCCTTTATTAAAAGAGGAAAAGATAAAAGTATCGGGAGAATTAGGCACCTGAACAGGGAAAAAATTACCAGTCCTAACATCGGTATAGCGCTTCAGCTCTCCTGTATCAAGACTTACAGAATATATATTAAATGCATCCTGCATGTCGCCTGAAAAATATATCGTTTTTGAATCAAGAGAAAATTCAGGGGTAATTGTATTCCCGCGACCAAAGGTCAACTGGGTTTTTTCCTTTAGGTTATTTATGGGGGAGAGGAAAAGCTTGTCATAAGTGCCTATTCTTATAGAGTATACAAGTTGGCTTCCATCAGGGGACAGGGCCAGTGCTTTCTCATACAAGTCGTCTTGGGTCAGGTTGATAACTTTTTTTGTATCAAGGTTAAGTTTGAATATATCGTGAATGCCATGCTCGAAGGCAGTAAAAAAGAGTCCGTTATTTTCCGGAACAAAACAAGGGGAAGAAGGGCGGTCCTGGCTGAGGAAAATTTTGTTAAGAGTATTCCCGCTTAGAGCATCGATTATAAAAAGAGAATGTTTTTTTCCTGTACGGGCAAAAAAAGCAATCCGGTCTCCATCAGAGGACCAGGCTATATCCCGGCCTTTGGATGGCTCTATTTCATATTTTATGTGTTCGTATTTAAGGGTGTAGCCCTTAGTAAGGTTTTTGATAACACTTCCGTCCTTGGCAGAGAGCAAGAGGATGTCAAAATCATTATCTTTAACATTAAAGGTCTCAACAGCAATTATATCTCCGGAAGGAGATAAGGCGTGCGAAAAGGCAAACCAGTATTCATTTAGAGGAAATTCCGGCCCCATAGTGATACTATAATCTTCAGGATTATCCCGCAGTAAAAAATGTTTATATTTATCTCGAATATATTTTTTAAATTCATGCCCGAACTGTTTGGGGTCTTGACCAAAGGCTCTTTTTATGGGATTTATCCTGCCTAACATGGGAGAATTTTTTAAGGACTGCCAGAAATTTCTCACCCCGTTTTTACCATACTTATGCTCAATAAACTCATACATGGCATGGCCAAAGTCATAGGATGGGGGGCGCGGCATGGGATAACGAGAGAATAGGCTTCCACGTTTGTTGAGCTCCGGGATCCGGTCATTAAGGACAGCATCCCGAACTATAAGCGAGGACCAGGAAGACCAAGTCTCAGTGTTGTACTCACTGAAGCCCTCCATGATCCAACCGGGAGGCGCGTTCATCACGTAAAGTACCCCGCCCGGGCTTCCATAAAGAAGGTCGTACTCAAAAATATGGGTCAACTCATGTTCAACCAGGTCCTGCCGTGCATCTATAGGCATGTCTCCATGCATTGCTACCCGGTAGAGGAGAGGTTCGGAGACACCCAGAACTCCTTCCGGGAGCCGGTAAAGGTTTGTTTGTTGGAGCTCTGTACTGGTCTTATAGAAAAGAATAGGCACTCGGGCAGATAGTTGGTGCTTAATCTTTAAGCTTATCCTCTGAAAGGCACTTTCTGCCAGTTCAGAGATAATTTTAAGCGTGCGGATATCTTCTGTGTAATAATAGATATCGAAATTATCCGTTTGATAACTTTTCCAATGAAACTTAGTATAATTAACTTTGTTTTTACCGTAATAGGGAAAATACATGGACTGGCCAAAAATCTGGGGAATAAAGATAATGAAAACAAGTAAAAATACAAGAAATTTTATCTGGTTTTTCATAGCAGCTCCTTACTTCACTTAGAGATAAGGTATCTCTGTTGAATTCTTTCCCCTCCCAACATTTGACGGAACAGTTTTTCTTTCACTTTGTGGATCTGGTCAAAAAAGGCGAATTCAGCAGTCTGGTTGGGGTTTTCATAAGCCTGGGTTTCATTAAAATTTGTGTCGTAAATGACCTCTCCGGTTGCAGCATTTATAAAATAGACATTCATTTTAAGATTGTAGAATTTGCGGGAAGCCAGCCTATTCTGGCGCGGAAAAGGATTGTCGAATTGTTTCTTGTTTTTTCCGATAAGAGCTTTTCGGGTCTCAGAAGTATACTCAATACTACCGGTCAAAAAAGCAGTTGCATCTTCTCCCGGAGCTTGGCCTTTCCAAAAATCTTTATTTTGGAAAAGCTCCTCATTGTCGAGTGCAATATTGTTTGTGGAAATATTTTTATCCAAATCTTGAGAAAGTTCAGAGCTTAAATACTCGAGCAGGGCCGGGTTGATTTCAAAGTCATTTTT
>JAUWTR010000141.1 GCA_030614645.1 Candidatus Aminicenantota bacterium | reverse complement strand
TTATCTTTATTCCAATTGTTTTGCTTATCCAGCTGATTCCCATTACTATTAATGGGCTTGGTCTTAGGGAAGGTTCCTATATTGAAATTTTTGAATATTACGGTGTCGCTCCCGGAACGGCATTTTCATTTGCCTTTATTGATGTGGCATTTATGCTTATAATCGGACTGGCCGGAGGGATTATCTATGTTACCAGAAAATAAGGTTTTTATTCTGTTGATCTTATTATTCTACTCGGTAACTGCTCTTGCCCCTCAAGATGCATCTGAATATGAAAAACGCCTTAACAAAATTGCTGCCCAGATAAATTCCTTAAAGTCAAAAATAGATAAAGAGACGAAACGAGAGTCTTCGGTTCTTTCACGTCTGAGCAAACTCGGGCTTCAGAAAAATCTACTCAGAAACGAAATTTCCTATTTTAACACTATAAGAGAAAGAGCTTCTTCAGAACTCTCCGGAATCCAAAAAAGAATCGCCGAACTACAAACTGAACTGGATAAAAAAAAAGATTCCATTGCTAAAATCCTGGCAGCCCTCTACAAATTCGGGAATTTTGATTATTTCGACCTTCTCCTTCGTACCAACAAGATTGACAGCCTTTTATCACAGAACAAGAATCTTACTCTCCTGGCCCAACATGAAGAACAAATAATCACTGGATACCTTAAAACCATGCAAGAATTAAGCAACTCCAGGGAAACACTAGCAGAAAAAAAAAGTGAAATTGAACTATTAATTCAAAAAGCTGCAAATAAACAACAAGAATTCCTTGTTCAAGAAAAAAACCATCATGACCTGATCAAAGAAATCGCCCAGAATAAGCAAATTTACCAGCAGACAATGATAGAACAAATAGAAAGAGCTGAGCAGCTCCAGAACCTATTAAAAAATCTTCTGGAAGACAAGGTTGATCTTCCCTTTGCAATAATCCCTCTTTATGAAAAAAAAAGTCAACTCCCATGGCCGATCTCGGGAAAAATCGTCACCAAGTTTGGTAATATACGGCACCCCAGATACAACACTATTACTACAAGTAAAGGAATAGAAATCTCTCCTCAGGATGATTTAATTGTAAAAGCTATTCATCCGGGAGTTGTTCTTTTCTCAGACTACCTCCCTGGATTCGGTAATTTGATACTCATCGACCATGGAATGTCATATTATTCTCTCTATGGACACTGCTCTGAATCTTTGGTGAAAAAGGAGGATGTGGTCACAGCAGGTAATCCGATTGCTTATGTAGGAGATATTGGCTCTATGAAAGGCACAACCCTGCATTTTGAAATACGTTTCAAAACTAAACCCCTTAACCCCTTGCAATGGCTTAAAAGAAGATGATAAAATCAAGGCGGTAAACATAGAGACAGATGATTAAAAAGCGAACAGGAATAATACTAATAACATTATCAGTTGCCATTGCTTTATTTTTTATGTTGGAAAGAGGCATTTTCTCAGGTCTTTCTCCAGGCATCGATTCTGACAAACCCTTCGGACTTTTAGCTAATGTTATATATCTAGTAAAAGAAAATTATGTCGAAAAACCAAATCCGGACAAAACAATGGAAGGAGCATTTAAAGGGCTGGTAGATTCTTTAGACAGCCTGTCCAGCTATCTTAATAAAGATATTATAACAAGGTATCAACAACGACAAGACCCTGACCTTAAAGAACCAGGGATCATGCTCTATAAAACCTATGGTACATTTCCTCTAATTCTAGGTATAAAGGAAAATTCTCCAGCTGAATTAGAAGGACTAAAGCTGGGAGAATCCGTCAGCGCAATAGATGGAAGGTCCACCATAACCATGAGTATGCTGGAAGCCAATCTTTACTTGAAACACAAGCAAAAGCAAACAGTTAACTTAAAACTCATCCGCTCACAAAAAAACATCACAATCAACCTGGAATGCAAAGTTCTTTATAAAACCCCCTTTTCTTTCTCCCCGGTAGATAAAACCAGCGGAATACTGAAAATTCACACATTTTCTCCTCCCCTAGTCAAAATGCTGAAAAAAAATATACTACCCGGGCTGAAAGGCAAGAAAAAAAGCTTGATCCTGGATTTAAGGACCTGTTGGGAAGGGACAATTCCAGAGGCAATAAAATTTATTAATTTATTTCTGCAAAAAAACAATGTCGGCTATTTTAAAGGGAATAAAAAGGAAAAAGAGTACATTTCCTGCCAGGAAAACGCTGAACTAAAACAACTTCCCCTAGTGATCTGGACAAATCCAGCAACTATAGGACCAGCGGAAATCGTTGCGGGCGTTTTAAAAAACCACGCAAAAGCCAAGGTCATAGGTGCCAGGACACCTGGATTAGCTGCTAAACAGGATTTTTTCCTTATGAAAGACGGAAGCGGAATTGTCCTGACTTCAGCCATCTTTCAACTGAATAAAAATGAAGAATTATGGCAAAAAGGAATAGAGCCGGATATAAAAATCGACAGCACCCTCCGGGATTCCAAAACTTACTTAAAGGAAACCTATAAAATAATTCCTAATTGACCTGGATTATTCATGCAGAAAAGTAAATCCAGCCTTCTTTATACTACCCTGATCCTGCTTGCCGTATTTTCTCTGGTAGGCCTGGATTATATCGGATGGAAAAAAGGAGAAAAATCTTTTCTTTTCTCTTCTTTCCATAAACCTTCCTTCCATAAAAAAGAAGCTGTACCCCTTGATGACAGATCTCTCTGGGAAATTGTTATGGAACGCCTGTCCTCCCTGAATATCAATAAAGATTCAATCAGCCGGTATAGAGATCAGGAGGGAATCCATCATATTATGATCGAGGTCACTCCTGCCAGGTACAAAAAGCTGAATCCTCGTCTGCAAAGAGAACTAAGCCGGGTTAAGGCATCTATCTCTATTAGAAAAAGAGACCAGGATCAGGATATCCAGTACTACTTGTGGAATGTGGAGGGGAAAGGGGAATTGATCTCACTGCTTTTTTTCTGCAGATTAGAAAAACAGCCGCCTAAAATTCCCATTATTTCCAAAACTGCAAAAAATAAAGTAGCTATTATAGTTGATGATATGGGTTACAGCTTAGACTCTTTAAGTAAAATTTGTTCTTTAGGTCAATCCCTGACCATTGCAGTCCTTCCTTTCAGCCCCCTGGCAAAAGAAACAGCAAGTATTGCTCACAGCAATAGCCTGGAGGTGATCCTGCACCTTCCTCTCGAATCCCTTAATAATGTCTATTACAACAATCACACAGAAGGTATCATTCACTCCAATATGAGTCATGAAGAGATCATTAAAACTATTAATTTCTGTATACAAGAGATCCCATATATAAGTGGGATAAATACACATATGGGTTCCAAAATTACCTCCGACCAAAACCTGATGGGTATTATCCTGGGGCAGATAAAAGGAAAGGACTTATATTTTGTTGACAGCCGCACGACTGCGGATTCGGTAGCCTATGATATTGCCCAACAGATGGGAATTCCTTCCGCCTTCCGGCACGTCTTTCTAGACACTAAGTTAGATGAGGAATATATTAAAAGTCAATTACTCCAACTCTTTGATAAAGCCCGGCGAAACGGAAAGGCCATCGGCATCTGCCACCCATCGCCAGAAACATTAAAAGTCCTGAAAAAAAACCTTCACCTAATCTCAGAGTATGACCTGGAAGCAGTTTCTGTCTCCGAAATTGTACAATAATATCATTTGCACAATTTATTCAGTTCCTTTATATTATGATATAGGAGGCATACAATGAATAATCAGGGAAAATCCATCTTATCCATCGGCTTGGCTTCTATGTTCATATTTATGATCCTATTGGGAAATAGCTGTATCAAATCTATGCCGGCAGAAGAACTAAAAGCCTCTGTCAAACTGATAGATATTGACTCGAGATGGGAAAAAAAATATTACCAGCCATGGCCTCCAAAACTGATCCTGGTTCCGGCTATCTCCTTCAAGATAAAAAATATCGGGGAAAAGCCGCTTACCTACGTCTACTGTAATGCCATTTTTAAGTTTATTAATGAAACCAAAAACCTAGGAGATAACTTTGTAGCGGGAATAGGCGGAAAGGCGGTACAACCCGGAGAAACCAGCGAAACAATAAGCATGCAGAGTTTCATCGGGTGTGAAGGAAAAAATCTGGCTCACTTTAAAAACAACCCAGCCTGGAACACCGCTGAAGCCAAAATTTTTATTAAATCAAAGGGATCTCAATACATCCTGGCCGGAGAATATACGATCTCTAAAAAAATAAACTTTAAGGAACCAGAGCCTGTGGGCATGAAACCGTCTGAAAAGGAAAAGAAAGATAAAAAGTGAGTGCAATAATCCCTTCCCAGATTTTTTTGACAAAGGGCACAGGGCGGCATAAAGAAAAACTTGCAAGTTTCGAACTCGCTCTTCGCGAAGCGGGCATAGCGCCTTTCAATCTGGTTAAAATTTCCAGCATTCTTCCGCCAAAATGCATGATTATCTCCAAAGAAAAAGGTATAAAATTATTATCACCTGGCCAGATATTGTTTCTGGTCATAAGTGAAAACGCCACCAACGAAGCCCACAGGTTAATATCCGCTTCTATTGGAGTTGCAATTCCTGACAGGAGCGATCAATACGGTTATCTCTCAGAACATCATGATTTCGGAAGAGAAGAAAAGGAAGTCGGACATTATGCTGAAGACCTGGCTGCCTATATGCTTGCCACGACTCTACAAAAGAATTTCGACCTGAGAGAGATCTGGGAGGAGGAAAAAAGTACTTATAAAATCTCCAAAGATATAACCGTTAAAACTAAAAACATCACCAAGACTGCATCAGGAAAAGATGGAATGTGGACAACCGTCATCTCTGCTGCGGTTTGTATTACTTGATATAGCCTGTAATTTGATGAAAAATTAGCTTATCCGATTATTTGGGACTTAAAGTCAATTGGATCTGATATGAGTATCTTTATGTAGCTGCGTTTCTTTAACTTTTGCAGATATTCCTGGAGTTTTTGTTGATTTCTCTCTCCAAACAGTTTCTCTTCGATTTCCCCCCGGCATTCGTCAAATGCTTTAAGATGGCTTTCCTTCCTGTCTTTCAGTTTAAGGATATACCATCCATTGGGAGTTTCTATCCAAGGGGTCAGTTTTCCTGCTTTCAATCCCTCAACCGCCTGTTCCAGGCTCTTCGCCAGTTCTCCTCTTTTAAAACTACCCAAATCGCCGTTTGAATCCTTTTCAGGCCCTTCAGAGTATTCACTAGCTACAATACTGAAATCCTCCCCAGCATCTAACTTGCCTTGGATCTCCTCTTTTTTGCCTTGGATCTCCTCTTCGATCTTGCCTTCTGACGAAACATAAACCGCCTGTAGTGTATATTCTACAGGTTCAGTATACTGCTCAGGATGCTGTTTATAATAATTAACGATTTCTGAATCATCTATAACTATACTGCTCCCTACTTCAGAGTATACCACACCCTGCCGCAGCAGCATTTTTCTATTTTCCTCTTTCCAAGCGTTAAAATCCACTCCCTGCTGCGCAAACGCCTGTATCAACTCCTGGTC
>JAUWTR010000117.1 GCA_030614645.1 Candidatus Aminicenantota bacterium | reverse complement strand
CTCTTATTATTTACTCTAAAATCTCAGTTACAGTTCCTGCTCCTACTGTTCGGCTTCCTTCTCGTATCGCAAAACGAAGCCCTTTCTCCATCGCCACATTCGTGATCAAATTCATCTCTAAATTCGTATTATCACCCGGCATTACCATCTCTACTCCACTCGGCAGTTTCACAGTACCGGTCACATCTGTTGTCCGAAAATAAAACTGAGGCCTATACCCTGTGAAAAACGGCGTATGCCGTCCGCCCTCTTCCTTCTTTAATGCATATATCTCAGCATTGCACTTCATATGCGGCGTTATTGTCCCAGGCTTCGCCAACACCATTCCTCGCTCTACTTCCTTCTTGTCCGTCCCTCTCAACAATATCCCAACATTATCTCCCGCCTGACCATCATCAAGTATCTTGCGAAACATCTCTACCCCTGTCACTATCCGCTTCTTTGTCTCCCCAAATCCTACTATCTCTATCTCCTCTCCTATATTGACCTTACCCCGCTCAATTCGCCCCGTAACCACTGTGCCACGCCCGCTGATCGTAAATATATCCTCGATCGGCATCAAAAATGGCTTGTCCACTACACGTACCGGCTGCGGTATATGCTCATCGATCGCCTTCATCAATTCCACGATCGATCTGTTCACATCCGCTTCCGGATCTCCATCCGACTCCAATGACTTTAAGGCACTTCCGCGTACTATCGGGATATCATCACCTGGAAATTCATACTTCGACAACAACTCCCTTACCTCAAGCTCCACTAAATCCAAGATCTCAGGGTCGTCAACTAAATCCGTCTTGTTCATAAAGACAACTACCGCAGGTACATTCACCTGACGTGCAAGCAATATATGCTCCCGCGTCTGCGGCATTGGCCCGTCATCCGCTGCCACAACCAGGACTGCTCCATCCATCTGCGCCGCCCCCGTTACCATGTTCTTTATGTAGTCCGCATGTCCAGGACAGTCAATATGGGCATAATGACGATTCGCTGTCTCATACTCTATATGGGCTATCTGTATCGTTAAACCCCTTTCCTTCTCCTCAGGTGCATTGTCTATCTGATCATAATCCACAAATTCTACATCATCAGATGACTTGTTCAATACCTTTGTTATCGCCGCTGTTAAGGTCGTCTTGCCATGATCAACATGACCTATCGTCCCTACGTTTAAATGCGGTTTCGTCCGTTCAAACTTTTGCTTAGCCATCTAACTTACCTCCTCTTTTCTCCAAATTATCTAAAAGATTTATTCATTAGCTGTTGACTGATATCTTTCCTTCAACTCTTCCTACAATTGTCTCTATAACAGGAGAAGCAGCTTGCTTAAATTCAAAAAACTCCATAGAAAAAACCCCTCTCCCCTGCGTTATTGTCCTAAGAATTGTAGCATACCCAAACATTTCTGCAAGCGGAGCTAGAGCCTTAATTATTCTGACTCCCTCTCTGATCTCCATTGCTTCGATTTTTCCCCGCCGAGAATTTAGATCCCTTACTATATCTCCCAGGTAATCATCAGGGGAAATCACTTCAAGCTTCATAATTGGCTCAAGGAGTACTGCTTGAGCTTTTTTGGCCGCTTCTTTAAATGCCATAGAAGCAGCAATTTTAAATGCAATGGGGGAGGAATCAACCTCATGAAAAGAGCCATCCTTTAATCTGGCTTTTATTTTAGTCATGGGAAATCCAGCTAAAACCCCGATTTCCATAGCTTCTTTAATTCCATCTTTTACTGCAGGAATAAACTCTTCCGGAATAGCTTTTTCATCAACAATATTTTCAAACTCAAGACCATCATTTTTTGATGGTTCAACCTCTAATACACAATGTCCATATAATCCCTGTCCTCCAGTCTGTCGGATGTATTTACCTTCAGCTTCAGCTCCAATAGTGATAGTTTCCTTGTAGGCGACCTGCGGATTTCCTAAATTGGCTTGTACGCCGAATTCCTGTTTCATCCGGTTCATCAAAACATCCAAGTGCAGTTCTCCCATGCCATAAACTAAAGTCTGCCCTGTCATCGGATCCTTTATTACCTGAAAAGTCGGGTCCTCTTTAGTTAGTTTAGAAAGAGCTTCACTCATCTTACCATGCTCACTCCCTGACTTAGGTTCGATATGCGCAGAGACCACAGGTTCGGGAAATGTTATCGATTCAAGGACAATCGGATGATTCCTGACACATAGTGTATTTCCAGTAAAAAGATTCTTCATAGAGGGAAGAGCGGCAATATCACCGGCACAGACCTCCTTAATATCTTTTTGCTTATTGGAATGCATTTCCAGCAAACGGTTAATTCTCTCCTCGTAATTTTTTGTCGGATTGTATATAGCAGAACCAAGCCGTACTTTTCCGGAATAGACCCGGAAGAAAGACAAAGTTCCAGCATAGGGATCATTCGTTACTTTAAAAACCAGGGCAGAAAACGGGTCATCGGCAGAAGCATTTCTCACTTCTTCTTTTTTGGTCCGAGGATGATATCCTTTAATGGAAGGAATATCTTTCGGTGAAGGCAAATAATCGACTACAGCATCAAGCAGAGGATGTACTCCCTTATTTCTGACAGAGGCCCCGCATAGAACAGGAACAAATTTTAACCTGATAGTTCCTTTTCTAATAGCTTGTATTATTTCAGAATAAGAGATCGCTTTCCCTTCCAGATACTTTTCCATTAGGGAATCATCCATATCGCTTAACTGTTCCAACATTTCATTCCGTTTTGTTTCCGCTATTTTTTTGAATTCATCAGAGATGTTGTTTTCTATAAACTTTGCCCCAAATCCATCAGCTTCCCAAGTTATTTCTTTCATCTTAATCAAATCGATAACACCTCTAAATCCATCTTCTTTACCTAAAGGTAATTGGGTAACCAGCGTGTTTACTCCTAGTCGTTCTCGAAGTTCTCTAACAGCTTTATCCGGATCTGCTCCAATCCTGTCCATTTTATTAATATAGACAATTCTTGGCACCTTATATCTATCAGCTTGGTGCCACACAGTCTCGGACTGTGCTTCTACACCACCCACACTACATAAAACTATCACAGCCCCATCTAATACCCTCAGAGACCTTTCGACTTCGACCGTAAAGTCAACATGGCCTGGAGTATCAATAATGTTGATCTTATGGTCTTTCCAGCTACAGGTGATAGCAGCGGAAGTAATCGTTATTCCGCGCTCCTGTTCCTGAGCCATCCAATCCATAACTGCAGTACCATCATCGACTTCACCCATTTTATAGGTGATGCCACTATAGAACAGGATACGCTCTGTTGTGGTAGTTTTCCCTGCATCGATATGAGCCATAATACCAATGTTTCTGACTCGTTCGATAGCATATTGTCGATTCAATTCTTTTCTCCATTACAATTAGTTTATATCTTCTTATTGGGAGACTACCATCTATAATGAGCAAAAGCTCTATTGGCCTTAGCCATTTTATGGGTATCTTCTTTTTTCTTGATCGATCCACCGCGATTATCTGCAGCATCCATGATTTCGGCGGCAAATTTTTCAACAATACTCTTTCCTGCTCTATTTCTTGCATAGCGCAGCAACCATCTTATCGCAAGTGAATTAGATCGGTTATCAGCTACCTCTATAGGAACCTGATAAGTCGCTCCTCCAACTCTTCTCGATTTTGTCTCTAAGAGAGGCCGTGTATTCTCCACTGCCTTTTCAACTATTTTCAGGGGATCCTTTTTCGTTTTATCTTTTATTCTCTCCATAGATTGATAAACAATCCGCTCAGCTACACTCTTCTTTCCTTTTTTCATGACAGAATTTATGATCCTTGTCAGGAGAGTACTGTTGTATTTATGATCAGGATTCAGCTTGATCTTCTTCTTAGCTGTTACTTTTCTGGACATCCTTCTCTCCCTTAGACTGCGGCTCGCTTCTTCTTAGGCCGTTTGCTTCCATACTTTGATCTTCCTTTGTTCCTGTCCTCCACACCCTCACAATCTAGGGGGCCCCGGATAATATGATACCTGACCCCAGGTAGATCTTTAACTCTGCCGCCACGAATAAGAACAATCGAATGTTCCTGAAGGTTATGTCCGATTCCTGGAATATAACCAGTTACTTCAATATTATTTGTAAGCCTTATTCTTGCGACTTTCCGCATTGCTGAATTAGGTTTTTTAGGCGTACTAGTAAAAACACGAGTACAGACACCCCTTTTCTGCGGACACTGCTCTAGCGCAGGCGACTTTGTCTTATACTTTTTAGCAGTTCGTCCTTTTCTTACTAATTGATTAACAGTAGGCACCTAATAACTCCTTATTTTACGGCACTCTTTTTCTCAGCAAAAAATCAGCTGAAATGAATGATGGGATAATAGCAAACCCAACCTGTTATGTCAAGGAATTTACTATATTTACATCAAAATCTAGCTTTCTAGCTGAATGACTATTTCCTCGCTTTTTTCTTTTTCTTTTTCATCTACTAACTTTACATTACGATAATATTTAGATCCAGTCCCAGCAGGAATAAGACGACCCATGATAATATTCTCTTTTAACCGCCGCAAAGTATCCACCCTTCCATAAAGACTGGCTTCCGTTAAAACTCTGGTTGTTTCCTGAAAAGAAGCTGCTGCAATAAAACTTCCCGTGCTTAAGGCGCTCTTTGTGATACCAAGCAGAAGCGGCATGGCTTTTGCAGGTTTTCCACCATTTTTCTGGATCTTTTCATTTTCTTCCTGGAAAATGAACTTATCGATTTTTTCATCCACTAGGAATTCAGTATCTCCGACTTCCTCCACTTTGACCCAGCGAATCATCTGACGAATAACGATTTCCATATGTTTATCATTGATCGCAACTCCCTGCAGCTGGTAAACTTTCTGAACCTCTTGCAACAAATATTTAGCCAGCTCATTTTCTCCCAGCACTTTAAGAATATCATGTGGATTAATTGAACCATTCATAAGCGGTGTTCCGGCCTTTATTCTTTCACCTTCTCCGACTATCATATGAGCTTCCTTGGGGATAAAATATTCTTTGCTACCGCCTCGTTCATCATGCACTATAACTTTTCTGTTTCCTCTGACAAGCCCACCATATTCTATTGACCCGTCGATTTCAGAAATTACTGCCGGGTACTTCGGCCGGCGGGCCTCAAATAATTCTTCTGCCCGGGGCAAACCTCCAGTAATATCTTTTGTTCTTGCCTGTTCCCGGGGAATTTTTGCCAAAACTGCTCCTGCATGGACATTATCCTCATCCTTTACTTCCATAATAGCCCCTGCCGGCAAGAAATATTTCCTGAGCACAACAGGCTTTTCTTTGTCATCTTTTTTTCCGGGACTAAGTATTAATATCTGGGGTTGCATCTTTTCATCTTTCGGATCAGTAATAACTGGAGAAATTTTTCCAGTTCTTTCATCCTGCACATCTTCCAGAGTTACACCCAGAACAACATCCTGAAAATGGACTTTTCCGCTTTGTTCGCTGATAATAAAAGTATTATACGGGTTCCACTCAGCAAACGCCTTCCTTTCTTTGACCTCTTTTTTATCATTGACCAGGACCTTTGCCCCATAAGGAACTTGGTAATGCTCTATTTCTCTTTTTCTGTCATCAATAATGACAATACTCGCATCTCGATTAATAACAATATTAATCCCTTCCTTATTCAGGACAGATTTTAAATTTCTGAATCTTATAACACCATCATTTTTTGCTTCCAACTGGGATTGCTCGGCTCCAGCCATGGCAATCCCACCAATATGAAAAGTCCGCATAGTGAGCTGCGTGCCTGGTTCTCCAATTGATTGAGCTGCCAGCACTCCAACAGCTTCCCCAAGTTCAACAAGTTTACTTGATGCCATATTCCGCCCGTAACATAGCTGGCATACCCCCCGCTTTGACTCACATGTAAGGACACAACGAATTTTTATTCCTCCGATTCCGATCTCTTCTATAATATGGGCAGTTTCTTCAGAAATTTCCTCATTTGTATCCACAATGATTTCATTTGATTCCGGATGTAAAACTGGCTCTCTGGCTATACGACCAACGATTCGATCGAGAAAAGACTCTATAAGTTCTCCATTTTCAACAATAGCAGTAACATAAATTCCTTTT
>JAUWTR010000358.1 GCA_030614645.1 Candidatus Aminicenantota bacterium | reverse complement strand
TCCCCCTGAAATAAAGTGTGGTACTTTGGGGAACGTCCCCTTGAATTCCCTTGAAAAATTTGACATCTCTTCCTCTTCTGTTTAACATTCTTAGTTAACTCTTTTCTCCTGAATGCTGATTGTGTCAAATGGTGAGACCCGACCTAATTTTTGGGGTCAGACTTGCATAACTTGAATAACTTTCATAAGTTATAACAAAAATATAGAATAGAATGCTAAGTACCCAAAAAATAATAAAAGTTATTAAAGCTTAACCTTAATGATTCAGACAAGTATATAGTTTAAGGAGGACAAATTATGACAATTACACTTGACGGACATAGCCTCACTGTAGAAAAAGTCGCCCAAGTTGCTCGGGGAAATGAAAAAATAGCCATTCATCCTGAGGCGATGAAAAGAATTAAAAAATGCAGAGACCTTCTTGAGGGAAAAATAAAGAAAGGAGAGATCGTGTATGGTGTCAACACAGGCATCGGGGAACTTTCGGAAGTTGTTTTGACGCAAGAGCAGGTGGAAAAATACCAGAAATATTTAATTTATAGCCATGCCGCAGGATACGGAAAACCCTTTCCCATCGATGTTGTCCGAGCAGCCATCCTGAGCCGGATAAATTGCCACTGCCATGGCCATTCAGGTTTGAGGCCTGTTGTCGTAGAGACGTTGAAGGAAATGCTTAATAAAGGGGTAACACCTGTTGTCTGTGAAAAAGGTTCGGTCGGAGCGTGTGGCGATCTTTCTCCTATGGCGCAGATGGCACTCGTGCCCATGGGGGAAGGGGAGGCTTTTTATAAAGGAGAGCGGCTGCCTGGGAAGGAAGCGATGGACAGAGCTGGTATTCCGGTTATCGTCTATGAAGCTCGCGACGGTTTAGCCACGATTAACGGTGCCAACGTCATCGCCGGCCTGGGAGTTCTGGAGATATACGATGCAGAACGCTTGATAAAAAACTCTGAGATTGCTGCGGCCATGACTTTAGAAGTCCTCAACGCCAACATGATGGCTTATGATGAGAGGCTGCATAAAGTTCGCGGATATCCTGGAGCGCTGGAAGCGAGCGAAAACATCAGACAAATAACAGAAGGAAGCAAGCTTTTAGCACAGAAAGGTAAAAAAGTCCAGGATTGTTACAGTATGCGGAGCACCCCTCAGGTGATGGGTGCAGCCCGGGATGCTCTCAAGTGGGCTCGCTACATGCTTGAGACCGAGCTTAACGGTGTTGCTGATAATCCAACTTTCTTTCCTGATGATGACTTGGTCCTTACAGGAGCCAATTTTCAGGGGACTCCCATGGCTTTTGGCCTTGAACTTTTGGGAATAGCAATCACCACAGTCTGTGTTCTATCTGAGAGGAGGACAAACAGGCTGATGAATCCCCATTTGAGTATGGGGTTGCCAGCATTTTTAACCAAAGGAGCCGGGATGTTTTCGGGTCTGATGCTCTCCCAGTATACGGCAGGTGCACTTGTTTGTGAAAACAGAATACTCTCTCACCCGGCTGCCACGGGTTCCATTCCTGCTGCAGCCGACCAGGAAGATTTTGTCAGCATGGGAATGACCACAGCTCTAAAAACTCAACAGATTATCGACAATGCTCAGGCAGTGCTTGCTGTGGAATTAATGGCCGGTGCCCAGGCCGTAGATTTTCGAAAGCCTATCAGACCGGGCAAAGGAGTTCAGGCGGCTGCTTGCATTATTCGCAAGTATGTCGATCACCTTGAGGAAGATCGTCCTCTCTATGATGATATCAACAAGCTCAAGGAGGTTGTGGAATCCGGGGAGATTTTAGAGGCAGTCGAGAAAGCAATAGGTCCGTTGAAATAAAGTAAGATCCTTTCCGTATTGATCACATGTCGGGGGATAATAAATGACTGGTTTTGGGACAAAGCCAAATAAAAGGATAATTAATAAGAAAGCCAAGGATTTCTCCTTGGCTTTTTAAAGATGGACTTTTCTTTAGACTAAAATGTAAGCCTGAAACCAACCATTAATTTATGGTGTTCTTTGAATGATAAATCCGTAACAGGTCCTGCTGCTTCAAAAAGGATAGAGAATTTAGTTTTAGAAATACTAAACAGGTCGATCCCGATATTAGCTATGGCTTCACCATATGATTTTGGCAATGTTTCTTTGTGTTCTGTCGTGACACCAGCACCAGCTCCGATGAAAACAGGGCCAACGTGTAAATTGAGGAGCAGGCTGCCGTTGTAGAATGACTTCCAGGGTGTGCTTTCAGTAGTATAGCCTCCTCCTCCTGAGATAATGATATCTAATGCGCCGGGAAGGATCTGATAGACTATGCCCAGTCGTCCTGCCATATACGCAGAATATGATGTACCTTGTCCCCGGGCAGCCAGAGCACCTGCATCCAGCAGGATGAAAAGTCTCTTTTTGCCTTTCCTGGCAACTACCTTAACTAGGGCTGGTTCGGACATTGCGCCATAATCATCCGTACTAATAGCTGTTACAGTATACACGCCCTTATATTCAAATACTTTTTCCCAGGAAAAAGGCATTTCATTATCCGTAAATCTGTCGACTAAGTTTCCTTCCTCATCGGTGATCTCAAAGTCTACCCTGATAACCTGCCCATCGGGGTCAGTAGAACCGGTAGCATCCAAAGTGATAGGTTTTAGGATTCTATCTTTACATGGGCTGCACTCCAATCTGCTGACAGGAGGCGAATTGATATATGTTTTTGCTTCACAGAGATTTTCAGAAGGCTTATCCTCTGTGCTGAAAGCTTTTCCCTTAAAAAAATACTCTCCCGGTTTATCAAATCTTGTCTCCCATTTGGGAGAATCTGCAGTTAGCTTCTGGGAGGTG